>CAYOVS010000097.1:0-6670 GCA_964407445.1 uncultured Peptococcaceae bacterium | reverse complement strand
GGCAGCAGCACCAAATAGCGGCCGGGCAGGGAAGGCTGCATGGTCACCCGGGCGCCTTTTGCTCCGGTGGGTTCTTTAAACACTTGTACGGTGATTTGTTGATTTTTGCGAACCAGATCGGTGATTTGCTTTTCGCTGACTGGTTTTCCCACCGTGGTTTTGCCGCCATAGGCCGCCGGGGGCAAATAGGCGTCTTCTACGTAAAGAAAACAGTTTTTTGGTAAGCCGATATTGACAAAAGCGGCCTGCATTCCCGGCAGTACGTTTTCTACCTGTCCCAAATAAATATTGCCCAAAAGCTGTTCTTCGTCCTCTCTGGGCAAATGGATCTCCATCAGCTGCCCCTGCTGCAGCAGGGCTACGGCAGGCTGATCGTCCTTGATGCTAACCAGCATTTCTCGGTTCATTGCCAGACCTCCCTAATTGCGGTGGCAGAGCTGGGTTCGCTCTGCTGCGCCCACTTGCCAACCGGGCAGGAGGGCGTTGGCCAGCTCCTGGGGTTTGGCTGCCGCGCCTTGATCCAGACGCAAGCCGAAGCAAAGGCCGTCGCTGGCAATGGTCAGCGATTCCAATGCGGGGCGTATATCCACGGATTTTGTACCTTTGGGGCTGTATCGCTCACAAAAATAGTGTTCCTTGCTCAAAAATTCTTCAATCGCGGCAGAAAGCTGCTGCGGGTTATAGTCCTCGGGCAGCTTCACCCGGTAGGCGCTGCTGTTTAGCCAGGCCATCAGCGATGGGGCGGAAAAATCCGCTTTTTCCGTTGCCAAAAGCCGTAGCCCCTGGGGGAACGCTTTGTTCAGCAGCTCCGGCCAATTCTGGGGCGGCTGTTGTCGAAAATACAGGTCGAAGTATTCCTGCTCACCGCAAACGCCTACCGGATGAGCAGGCCCCCAGGAGAGTAGCATATGGGGATTGTAGCCTTGAGAAAACGCTACCGGTAATGCTGCCCGGCGCAGCGCTTTTTCCATGGCGCCCAAAATTTCCAGATGAGAATGCCAAGTGAACGGGTCGCTGATTTGCAGGCGGCAGCGGCAGCGCAGCACCGGTTCGCCCCGCAGTGCGGAGGGGGTGTTGGCTGCTTCCAGCGGCAGGGGAGGGACAGCATCGGCAAAAACGTTGGTCACGCCCAGCTTGGCGCAAACCCCGCAATTGCTGCAGGTATGGTGACGGCAATCCGGCGTGAGCTGCTCTTGGGCAGCCTTGGCGTATTCTGCCGCCAGCCATTGGCTGCTGACGCCGGTATCCAGATGCTGCCAGGGCAGGGGCTCGCCGGGGGTATAGGCGTGGCCAGCAAATTGCTCCATGGTCAGCCCGTGTTGGGCAAAGGCCTGCTGCCACAGATCAAAGCGAAAATGCTCGCTCCAGCCGTCCAGATGGCAGCCCAGTTGGTAGGCGGTGCATAATACCGGGGACAACCGCCGGTCTCCCCGGGCAAAGGCTGCTTCCAGCAAACTGACCCGGGGATCATGATAATTGAGGGTCACCTGTCGCATGGGCTTGATCAGCTGGCGCAGATAGTCCTGCTTTTGCCGCAGCTGCTCTATGCTGTCCTGGGGCCAATATTGGAACGGGGTATGGGGCTTGGGTACAAAGCTGGATACGCCTAGACTGATGCTGATGGGCTTGTGTACTTCTGCCGGTTTGTTTTGCCGGGCGATGGTCAGCAGCTTGCGGCACATAGTGGCGATGGCGTCCAGATCTTCCATGGTTTCAAAGGGCAGGCCGATCATAAAATACAGCTTGATCCCGGTATAGCCCTGGCTGAAGGCGGCTGCGGCGGCCGCCCACAAATCTTCCTCCACCACGCCTTTATTGATGATATTGCGCAAGCGCTGGCTTCCGGCTTCCGGCGCTAAGGTTAGGCCGCTTTTGCGCACCTTGGCAGTTTTGGCGGCCAGTCCCACGGAAAACGCGTCCACCCGCAGGGAGGGCAGGGAAATGCCACAGCCCATGGGCTCATGCTCCGCCAAAAGCTGATCCATCAGCGGCTCGATCTGGCTGTAGTCGGCGCTGGAGAGCGAAAGCAGGGCGATATCCTCGTAGCCGCCTCGGCGGACTTGCTCCCGGGCCTGTTGCAGCAGGGTATCCACCTGCTTTTCCCGCACCGGGCGGTAGATGATCCCGGCTTGACAAAAGCGGCAGCCCCGGGTGCAGCCCCGCATCACTTCCAGCATGGTGCGGTCATGTACGGCCTTGGGCTGGGCCACCAGCGGATCCAGAGGAAAGCTGCTGTGATCCAGCTCTGGCAGAACCAGTCTGGTGATGGTGGGGGGCGCGTCTGCCGCCCCTTGCAGCGCGGCAAAATGGCCTGCTTGGTCGTAGCTTGCCTGATAGCGGGCAGGCTGATAGCAGCCGGGCAATTGCAGGGCGCGGCGCAGCAGCTCTTGCTTGTCGCCGCCTGCTTCTTTCACCTGCGCGGTCAGCTCCAGCAATTGGGGCAGAATTTCTTCCCCGTCGCCCAGCACAAATAGGTCGATGATCTCTGCCAAGGGCTCCGGGTTGTAGACGCAGGGGCCGCCGGCGATCACTAGCGGCCAGCCGGGGCGCTCCGCCGCCCGCAGAGGCAGACCGCTTAGATCCAGCATTTGCAGCACATTGGTATAGCAAAGCTCGTATTGCAGGGTGAAGCCTAGCACATCAAAATCCGCCAAAGGACGGTGGCTTTCCCAGGAAAACAGGGGTAGTTTCTGCTGGCGCAGGGCGTTGCTTAGGTCGTCCAGGGGTAAAAAGCAGCGTTCGCAAAGCAGATGGGGACGGCTATTAACGGCTTCGTAGAGCAGGCGCAGCCCCAAATGGGACATGCCGATTTCGTATGCATCGGGGAAGGCAAAGGCCAGAGAAGCGCGCACCTGAGACGGGTCCTTGCGGACGCTGCTTTTTTCGCCGCCCAGATATTGCCCCGGCCTTTCCAGCGTGGAAAGCAAGCTTTCCGGTAATTGCAAAGCGTGACTGTTGATGGTGATTCCTCCTATAGTGCGCCAAGAATACGCTGCTTGGCGGTTTCTGCTTCAAATGCGGCTTTTTCCTGATCAAAATCAAAGAACTCTCCATCCTCATAGCGGATCTTGCCGTCGATCATGGTCATAAACACATCGGTGCCGCAGGCGGAATAGAGCAGGTTGTTCAGCAGATTGTGGGCAGGTTGCCAGTAGAGCTTTTCGATATCGATTGCTACCAGATCGGCTCGGTTGCCGGGTTTGAGCGCGCCGCAGTCCTCCCGCCTTTGGGAGATGGCGCCCGCCTTGGTGGCGGCGTACAGTGCCTGCGCCGGGGTGATCAAGGTGGGGTCGTTGTTGACCGCCTTGTGCAGCAGGGCAAACAGCTTGATTTCCTCCAGCATATTCAGATTGTTGTTGCTGGCAACGCTGTCGGTGCCGATGGCCAGATTGACTCCGGCTTGCAGCAGCTTGCCCGCAGGGCAAATGCCGCTGGCCAGCTTGAGATTGCTCTTGGGGCAGGTGGCTACGGTAACGTCTTTTTCCTTGAGGATGGCGATATCTTCCTCGTCAATATGCACGCAATGGGCGGCGATGGCGGGGACGTCAAAGAGTCCGCAATCGGCCAGATACCGCACCGGGCTGCGGCCGTTGTGTCGAGCCTTGCACTCCGCTACCTCGCTGGCGGTTTCCGCAACATGGACGTGTACGCCCCGACCGGCGGCGGCCGCCGCTTCCGCCACGCCACGCACCAGCTTTTCGTGAGAGGTGTATTCCCCATGGAGGGAAAAATCCACCAGCAGCCGGTCGTTTTCGTAGCCGTGGAGGGTTTGCAGCAGCAGCATGGTATCGGCATAGGCTGGCAGCTGGCTGTAGCCCCGCTGGTCAAAGCAGGTGCAGCCGATGGTGATATTGGCTTTGAGCCCGCTATCCGCAAAAGCCCTGCCCAGCGCCGAGCCGCTCATATACATATCGGTGGTGGATACGATGCCGAAACGGAGCATTTCCGCTGCGCCGGCCAAGCCGCCCCAGTAGATATCCTCCGGGGTCATTTGATCCTCAAAGGGGAAAATCTTTTGATTGAGCCAATCGTGCAGGGTGAGATTTTCTCCATAGCCCCGCAAAAGGTGCATGGACATATGGCTATGGGCATTGTAGAAACCGGGAATAAACAGCTTTCCCGGGGATTTGCTGTAGATGGCGCCAAACATGGCCGGGTTTTCCGGCGGTTCTTCGCTCATATAGACGATTTTGTTGCCATTGACCGCCAGATACATATTGTGGCGGATCTGAAAGTTTTCGTCCAGCAGGCTGATATTATTAAACAGCATGGTCTGCCGCCTCCTTTAGTGGTTTTTGTACCGGGTCAGCAGCCGAATATGCTGCGGCGTGGTGCCGCAACAGCCCCCCAGCAGCTGTGCACCGGCTTGGTGGCATAGACCCATTTGTTCCGCAAACTGCTCCGGCGTCAGGGGATATTCCGGCGGCTGTCCGTCCTCATAGAGGATGGGCTTGCCAGCATTGGGTTGTAGCAGCACCGGCAAGCCGGCGCTTTTGAGGCTGGCGATGATCGGCGGATAGTCGGCAGGGTTGAGATCGCCGCAGTTGCAGCCCACGGCAACTACCCCGGCTTCCTTGGCCTTTTTGGCGATGTCCACCGCCTTGTTGCCCATCATGGTCAGGCCGCCCTTCTTGGCGGAAAAATAGGTCATGGAAAGCAGCAGCGGCAGCTGAGGCGCCGTATCCTGCCAGGCCTTGAGAATCAGCTCTGCTTCCGCCAGGTGGAACAGGGTCTCGGCGATCAGACCGGTTAAGGGATATTGCGCCATGATGGAGATTTGGCGGCAATAGGCGGCATAGAATTCCTCCGGGGTGCCGTTGCCTACCGGCGCCAAAATTTTGCCGGTGGGGCCGATATCGCCAAAGACATAGGCTTTGCCGTCAGCGGCTTTGAGGGCGATTTCCATCGCGGCCCGCAGGGAAGCTTCCAGCTGGCTGTCATCCATCTCCGAGTATACCCGGTTGAGGCTGAAGCTGTTGGTGATGATGCAGTCGGCGCCTGCATCCAGATACAGGCGGTGGGCTTTTTCCACGATCTGCGGATTGCACAGATTATTGTGGCCGCTGCGCATATCCGCGCCCAGAGAAGAAAGCAGACTGCCCATTGCCCCATCAAAAAGCAGGGTGTTGCCGGAAGCCAGTTGTTGCAGAAAGTCCATATCTTTATCCTCCGTAAAAGAATTTGCAAACTAAAACAGGTTTTGTTCCCCGCGGGTTTGTATCGAAAAAAGCAGGCCGAAAGAAAGCATATTGGTGAGCATACTGCTGCCGCCGTAGCTGAGCAGGGGCAGGGGCAGACCGGTCACCGGCGTTAAGCCTACGGTCATGCCGATATTGACAAAAATCTGAAACGCCAGCAGGGTGGTGAGCCCTCCGGCAATCAAAGCGCCCAGCTGATCCCGGGCATGCAGGCCGATGCGGATCAGCCGCAGCAACAGCAGAAAATACAGGAGCAGCAGCGCCGCGCAGCCTAAAAAGCCAAATTCCTCCCCCACTACGGAAAAGATAAAATCGGTGTGATGATAGGGCAGGAAATTGCCCTGCACCTGGGTGCCTTCGCCGTAGCCCTTGCCGGTGAGCCCGCCGGAGCCGATGGCGATTTCGCTTTGGATAATATGATACCCGGAATCCAGCGGGTCCATATAGGGATTGATAAAAATAATCAGTCGGGTGGCCTGATAGCTTTTCAGCGGCAGCCAGTGGGGCAGCGCGTCGTCGGCCATTTTTTGGCTGAAGCCATCCGTAGCCTGATAAAGCAATCCAAACAATCCTGCGGCAAGGATGACCACCAGCAGCACCAGCGCCAAAAACAGTTTTTGATCTAGGCCGCCCAGCCAAAGCATGGCCAGAAAAAGCACGCCCAGCACCAGCGCGGTGCCCAGATCCGGCTCGATCAAAATCAGCCCGGCCGGCAGACCCAGCAGCAGCGCGGATTGAGCCAGCGTGGAAAAGCGGTGCATTTTCCCCTTGCGCCGGGTGAGGTATACGGCAAAAACCAGCACCAAGCCCAGCTTGGCCAGTTCAGAAGGCTGAAAATCCATAAAGCCCAGGTCGAACCAGCGGTGGGAATTGTTTTTGGCAGTGGTGAATAGAACGGCTACCAGCAGCATCAGCAGCAGCAGGTAGAGTGGCCGTGCCAGCCCGGGCAGACGGCGATAATCGAACAAGGCGGTGATCCCCAGCAGCGGCAGGCCGATGGCGACCCAGACCAGCTGCCTTTGCAGATAGTAATAGGGTTGTCCCGCCACCACATTGGCGGAGGCGCTGGAGAGAACCACCAGATTGCCCAGAAGGATCAAGCCCAGCAATAGCAGCAGGGGTTTGTCCATGTTTTTCAGCAGCGTTTTCAGCTTTGCGGCCATGTGTTTTCCTTCTTCCGGTGCAGGCGCGGCCTGTTGCTTTGCATGAGGCTTGTTTTGGCGGGATTCCTTTGTCCGGCTTGCCCCGGAACAGATGGGCAGAAGAATGGGCTGATAGACCGCATCCAGCCGGGATATGGCTTGTGGCAGGCTGTCCGGAAACGCGGCGGGACGCTGTGTATGGACAGCCTGGCAGGCTTCCTGAACCAACGCTAACCTATATTATATAATATTGCCGCCATAAAATAAAGGGCTAATCGCGGCCTATCACAAAAACAGCGCAGCCGGGGAAGGCTGCGCTGTTTTTGAGTG
>CAYOVS010000096.1:4357-6682 GCA_964407445.1 uncultured Peptococcaceae bacterium | reverse complement strand
GCCTGCTTTTAAAACCCTTTTCCTATTTAAGCATACACAGCAAAAAAGAGGAAACAGCTAAAAGCTGTTTCCTCTCAGGTTCTTATTGAAACATCTATGCAAAGCGGGTATGCCCTCTATGCTACAAATGAACAAAATACTTATTCGTTTTCCTTATCCGCCTTGGCTTGGACAATCACTTTTTCGGCGATATTGGCGGGAACTTCCTCATAGCGAGAGAATTTCATGGTAAATTTGCCCCGACCCTGCGTGATGGATTTGAGGTCAATAGCATAGCGTCCCAGCTCGGAAAGAGGCGCCTGCGCATGGATCAGCTGCCGTTTTCCTTGCTGTTCCATACCCATGATCCGTCCACGTTTGGTATTCATGTCACCCATGATATCGCCCATGAATTGCTCGGGAACCAGAATTTCCACTTCCATCACCGGCTCCAATAAAATGGGCTTTGCCAGCTCGCAGGCTTTTTTAAAGGCCAAGTTGGCGGCAATCTTAAAGGCCATTTCTGAGGAGTCAACATCGTGGTAAGAACCGTCAACCAAGGTAACCTTAATATGGGTAGCGGGGAAACCTGCCAAAAGGCCTTCGGACATAGATTCGCGCATCCCTTTTTCGACTGCTGGGATATATTGTTTGGGGACAGAACCACCAAAGATTTTTTCTTCAAAGGTGAACTCGCTTTCCGGATCGGGAGCAATGTCAATCTTTACATGACCATACTGGCCATGGCCGCCGGATTGTTTTTTATGCTTACCTTCCACTGTTTGGGCAGTGCCGCGAATGGTTTCGCGATAAGGAATCTTGGTCTCTGCAGTATTTACTTCCACGCCAAACTTGCGGGCCAAACGATCAATAACGATATTCAAGTGGGCCTCGCCCATACCGGTGAGCAAGGTTTGACGGGTTTCCGCATTCTTTTCATAACGCAAAGTGGGATCTTCTTCCAGTAAACGATTAATAGCATTGGCCAATTTGTCTTCGTCAGCCTTGGTCTTCGGAACAATTGCGGTTGTCAAAGTAGGCTCGGGGAAATCAATCCCTTCCAAGGTGATATCGCTGTCTTTTGTAGTCAGAGTATTACCGGTAACCGTAACTGCAAGCTTGCTGACGGTGGCAATATCGCCTAAATTTACTTCCGACAAAGAATCCGCATTTTTACCAACCAAGGTAGAGAGCTGCGCAACCTTTTCGTCAACGCCTTTATTGGCGTTAAACATGGTGCAATCGCCCTTCATTTTGCCGGAGAGAACTTTGAACAAGCTGATTCTGCCAACATAAGGGTCAGCCAAGGTTTTAAAGACCAGTGCTGCCACCGGCGCAGACGCCGCTTCTGCATCCAGAGAAACCAAAGGATTGGGGGCATAATCTACCAGCACGTCCATTAGTTTGTCTGCACCGATATTCTTTAAGGCAGAACCACACAATACCGGAACCACCTTAGCGTTTTTCAGACCTTCTTTGAGACCAAGGATGATCTCTTCCGTGGTCAGTTCTTCGCCTTCCAAATATTTCATGGTGATCTCGTCTTCGCCTTCCGCAGCAGCTTCGATCATCATTTCCCGATAATGCTCCACCTCATCCTTCATATTGGCAGGGATAGCGATTTCGGTGGCTTTACCATTATCATACTGATACGCCTTAAGGGTAATCAAATCAACCAGACCATTGAAAGAGGATTCCTTACCGATGGGCAACTGCACAGGCACGATTTGCCGGGTCAGCTTGGCCTGCATCGAATCAAGGGCTTTTTCAAAATCAGCATTTTCTCTATCCAGTTTATTAAGGAAGCCGATAATCGGAATATTGGCGTCATCGGCCAATTCCCAAATAATTTCGGTTGTCACTTCCACACCGGCCACAGCATCCAGCACCATAACCAAGCTGTCCGCTACGCGCAATGTGCTGACTACTTCGCCAAAGAAATCGGAAAAACCGGGCACGTCCAAAACATTGATTTTATGATCCCGCCATAGGCAGGCTACCAGCGAAGTATTAACGGTGCTTTTGCGTTTCAATTCTTCGGGGTGGTAATCGGCTACAGTATTACCGTCATCCACTTTGCCCAAGCGGCTAACAGCGCCGGTATTGAATATCATCGCTTCGGTTAGCGAGGTTTTGCCTGCTCCCTGGTGTGCCACGATACCCACATTGCGAATTTTGTCAGAAGCAAAAACCTTCATTTAACGTCCTCCTTCAACAGCAATAATAAAAGCATATTAATTTGCGTAATCATTTATATATTATAGATTCAACACATAAATCCTTTTAAATTATGAGATATTTTTGCAAATTCCCGCATAGAGTTTTCTAAAGAACGATTTGAGGGAA
>CAYOVS010000096.1:0-4347 GCA_964407445.1 uncultured Peptococcaceae bacterium | reverse complement strand
TTTGGGGTTTGCCTATCGCGTGGTATTGGTACGCATGATCGGCACGGAAGGCGTTGGTTTGATCGAAATGGTCACACCGCTGTTTTCCTTTTTTTTGGTGTTGGGCGGCTTAGGCATCCAGCCGGCATTGTCGCAAAAAGTTGCCCAAGGTAGCGGTCAAAAAGCAGTATATCTGCGCACCGCCCAGGTGCTAATGCTGCTAAGCGGCATTACGCTGACGGTGCTAGGATTTTTAACAACGGATTTTATTATCGGTTATTTTGTACCGGATCAGCGCATATATTTCTGTTTTCGTTATGTTCTGCCAGCCATTGCTGTAATCAGCATTGCCTCTGCTTATCGAGGCTGGTTTCAGGGAATGCGCCAAGTTTCGGTAATCGGCGGCAGCCAAACGGTAGAACAATTGGTTCGTGTTGCCGTAGGAATTTATTTAACCGGCCAATTTTTAAATTTAGGCATAGAAAAAGCGGCGTCTGCTGCCTCTATTGCCACCGTTTGCGGAGAAACAGCAGGATACCTGTACTTGTTGCTGCGATTTAAATGGGAACAACGAGATCCCTGGGCGGAAGAGAAACCACGTTTTTCCGTAAAGGCAGCCAAGGAGCTATTACATTATGGGGCGACAATTACAGCCGGTCGCTTGGTGAGCAGCGGCATTATGATGTTGCAGGCTTTTTTGATTCCATTGGCCTTACAAGGCGCCGGTTGGGACACCAGAGCCGCTACGGAAATTTATGGCCGCTTCTCCGGCGTGGCCCTATCCCTGCTGCACTTGCCGGGGGTATTCACCACGGCCCTAGCGGTTTCGGTTTTGCCTGCAGTAGCCGAGAGTGTAGGCAATCAAACCAGCGGTCATTCGTTGCTGGAAAAAAGAATCAATCAGTCTATGGCCGCTACCACCATTTTTACGCTGCCGGGGATGGCGATTTTGTTTCTACTGGCAGATCAGCTTTGCACCTGGATTTTTGCGAACCCACCGGCAGCACCCATTTTAAAAATCCTGGCAATTGGCGGGCTGTTTTTTTATTGGCAGTTGACTTTAGTCAGTATTCTACAAGGCATAAGCGCCGTTCGCCAGCTTTTAATCAATAATATCATCAGCGGCGTAATCCTTTTACTGGGAATCGGCCTGTTAACGCCCATCCCCAGCATGGGCATTCTGGGCACGGCTATGGCGGTAAATCTGGCTTGGCTCTGCGGAATGCTGTTGAATTTAAGGCAAGTATATCGGCTGACCCGGGTTCGGCTGGCTTGGCTGCAAATTTTATGCAAGCCATTGTTGGCGCTCAGTTGCTCATTGCTTTTTTATTTAACTACCCGTTCCTGGCTCTTTGTATCGGTAGGCAGCGAAAAGCTGATTGTTTGCTTACAGGCAGGCATTTTTATTGGCATTTATCTGCTGCTATTATTGCTGCTGGGCGGCACAAAGCTGAAATAAACCTGTTATTCTCCTGTATCAAGCAAAGCCTCCAGCTTCTTCAGATCGGAAATCATCAGCCCGCCCCGGCCTGTGGTGATAATACCCTCCTTGCGTAAATCCGCACAAATTCTGGCAACCTGCACCCGTGAACAATTTACGGCAGAGGCCAAATCTTCCTGTGTCATACCAACTTTTCCCTGTTCCTCCTGCTTTTGGCATCTGGCGTACAAGCATAGAAAATTGCTCAACCGCACCTTAGCATCACAAATGCTTTGATTTTCCGCATCAAAACACATCAACCGGAGAACAGTGCAATAATATTTTGCCAGATCCAGTAAAAAGCAGGGATTAATTCTGTTGATAGCAAGAAAATCTTTTTCAGAAACAGGAATCACACTGATTGGCGTAACACTTTCTGTTGTCACCACAGCCGGTGCGTTAGGAATCAGCCCATCCATCTCAAATATTGTGTTTTTTTTGTGATACCCTAAAATGCGCACATATCCGTGCAAATTATTTGTATAGACCTTAATCATTCCGTCTAATAAAAAATACATCGAAGAAATAGGTTTTCCATCGCAGCTCATAATGGCACGACGGGGAAAAATCTCCGGCTTGGCGCAATTATCCAACACCAGTTGCCGGTAAGCAACTAAGTTGTTTTCAATTATATAGCTGATCGAAGCGTCAAGAGAAGTGTTCATTTTCACTCCTTTACAATGGTAAATCAGGCAACTGGCATCAAAAAAATGTATCACACGATACACAAAAAGCAATATAATCAGATTTATTTTAATATTGTATCACAAGATATATAAAAAAGATATATATTGCGCTATTATTTAGAAAAACTGCAAGGAGGTTCAAACTATGTCCAAAATGTTTCCAACCCTATGTTCTCCAGCAAAAATCGGCAACCTAACCTTGAAAAATCGTGTACTCAAAGCGCCTCAATCCTCGGGCATGAATAATATGGATGGTACCGTAAGCGAAAGAGCGATTCGTTACTATCGGGATCAGGCTGCGGGCGGCGCCGCAATGATTTTGGTAGAGTATGCTTACGTTGATGATATCGGCGCAAAATCAGCTCACTGTCACTTGGGCATCTCCAACAACGAACATATCCCCGGTCTCTCTTGGCTGGCTGAAAACATTAAGGAATGCGGTTCTCTCCCCGCCATCCAGATCGAGCATTGCGGTCGGCAAAAATTCCTGGGCACCCAACCCATTTGTGCTCCTTCGGAAATTCCCTGGCCAATGCTTTGGCATAAAGTAGGTGTACAAGCCGTTCCCCATGCGCTGACCATCTCGGAAATTCAGGATATTGTTCACGCCTTTGGCGATGCGGCATTGCGGGCAAAAATTGCCGGCTTTGAATTGGTGGAGATTCACGGCGCACATGGCTATCTGCTAACCAACTTCTTCTCTCCCACCACCAATCATCGCTCCGATCTCTATGGCGGCTCTTTGGAAAACAGAATGCGCATTTATCTGGAAATCTACCGGGATGTGCGCAGTAAAGTCGGCCCGGATTTCCCCATTACCATCCGTTTGAGCGGTACGGATTATGAGCCGGACGGCTTCCCCATTGAAGATACCATCGCTTTGGCCAAAGCTTTGGAACAGGAAGGCATCAATGCTTTTCATATTTCCGGCGGCGACCATCACACCATGATCCATCAAGTCACCCCCATGGCTCTTTCTATTTGCCACAATGCCTGGGCAGCGGAACGAATTAAAAAAGAAGTACAGGTACCGGTGATTGCCTCCGGCTCCATCACCCTGCCCAAGTATGCGGAAGAAATTCTGACTACCGGCAAAGGGGACTTTATCGGTTTGGGTCGTCCCCTGTGGGCAGACCCGGAATGGCCGCTTAAAGCGGAAGAAGATCGCCCCGAAGATATTCGCCCCTGCATTCGCTGCAATGAGGGTTGCCTGGAACGGACTTTCTTCCAATATAAGGCAGTCACCTGCGCCGTGAATCCCCAGATCAGCCGGGAAGGCGAATTGAAGCCACAGCCTGCCACCCAAAAGAGAAACATTGCCGTCATCGGCGCGGGCGCCGCCGGTTTGGAAGCGGCTCGGGTTGCTGCGGAACGGGGGCATCAGGTAACTATCTTTGAAGCACAATGCAGAAACGGCGGCTTGCTCATCGAAGCTTCCGCTCCCGAATTCAAAAATGATATTCAACCTTTCATGAACTATCTCAGCACCGCTATTGAAAAATTGGGCGTACAGATCATTCGCAAAGAAGCAACGCTTGCGGACGTTGAAGGCTATGATGCGGTGGTTTGCGCAACCGGCAGTCAGGTTGCCAATCCCAACATCCCCGGCGCTGATAAAACCTTAGTCACCAACGCTCTGGACGTTTTAAATAAAAAAGTGAAGGTTGGCGAAAAGGTTGTTGTGGCCGGCGGTGGTTTGGTCGGCAGTGAAACCGCCATCCATTTGGCGGAGCATGGACACAAAGTTACCATAGTGGAAATGCTGCCCAAGATCATGAATGATGTAGCAACTACGGATTTTCTGGCATATATAGAAAAAATTGCCAAAACAGATATGCAAATTAAAACCGACACCAAGGTGATGGCCATTGAAAATGACGGTGTTGTTGTACAAAGCCCCAAAGGCACGGAAAAGCTGGAGGCGGATACAGTCATTTTGGCATTAGGCTTCAAGAGCCGTAACGGGCTGTATCAGGAATTGCTTGATGCAGGCAAAGAGGCCTATCTGGTTGGCGATGCGATTAAACCCGGCAAAATATTTGACGCCATCCATACCGGATACAGGGTGGGACTCAAGCTATAAAACCGAATTAACGTTTCCTTCGCTCATCGAAAATATGAAAAAATGGCTGACAACATTGTCAGCCATTTTTTCATGGAGCCATCAAACTTATAGGTCGTAGTAGCAGCTAAATTCCGCAG
>CAYOVS010000095.1:0-6690 GCA_964407445.1 uncultured Peptococcaceae bacterium | reverse complement strand
CTCCTGGGTGCATATGGAGCAACCGGCGGCGGCTACCGCCAAAGCGACGGAGCTGGTGGCGATGGCGGTAAGCCGGGTAGGAGCGGCGCAGCAATTATCCAGTGAGAAAATTGCGGTGCGGCATAGCGCTTTGGTGATCGGCGGCGGTTTGTCTGGGATGAGCGCCGCGCTGAGCCTGGCCGCGCTGGGCTACCCGGTGGCTTTGGTCGAAAAATCCGCCTGCTTGGGCGGCAACGGTGCCAAACTGCATCAAACCTTTTTGGGGCGATCCCTGCCAGAGCAAGTGCGTCGGTTGGTTGCCCAAGTGGAGCAGCAGCCTTTGATCACGGTCTATCTGGGCGCGCAGGTGACGGCGGTGGAAGGCTATGTGGGCAACTTTACCAGCCGTTTGCAAACGGCTGCGGGGGAAAGCACCGTGGAGCATGGGGTGGTGATCGTGGCCAGCGGCGGCCGGGAGGAATCCCCCCGGGAATACTTATACGGTGCGGATAGCCGGGTGATCACCCAGATGGAGCTGGAACAAAGGCTGGCGGCGGGGGATCCGGCATTGTCTCGTTTGCGGCAAATCGTCATGGTGCAATGTGTCGGCTCCCGGGAGGGAGAGCGCCGCTATTGCAGCCGGGTTTGCTGCGGGCAGGCCTTGCGCAATGCCCGGGCGCTGCTGGAGCTGGCTCCCCAAGCGCAGATTGCCATACTTTGTCGGGAGCTGCGGGCTTACGGCTTGTATGAAGAGGAGTATCGGCAGGCGCGGCAACAGGGTGTGCGGTTTTTGCGCTATGATTTGGAGCACAAGCCAAAGGTAGCGGCAGGAGAACAATTGCAGCTACAGGTGTACGACCCAGTAGTGGGCGAGGACGTGGAGCTTGCTGCCGATCTGCTGGTTTTGGCTGCGCCGATTGTGCCGGAGCAGGCGGAAAACCGCCGTTTGGCACAAATGCTCAAGGTGCCGCTAAATGAGGACTGCTTCTTTTTGGAAGCCCATGCCAAGTTGCGTCCGGTGGATTTTGCCACCGAAGGCGTGTATTTGGCAGGGTTGGCGCATTCCCCCCGGGATATTCGGGAGGGCATGGTGCAGGGTCGGGCGGCGGCAGGTCGGGCGGCTACGGTTTTGGCTAAGGCGCAGCTGTCTGCTTCCGGCGCGATCGCTCAGGTGAACCCGGCGTTGTGCAGCGGCTGCGGCATGTGCCAAGCGGTTTGCGCTTACGGCGCGGTGACGGTGGAACGGGATGGCGAGGGTGCGCCCCTTTTGGCGCGGGTGAATCCGGTACTGTGTAAAGGCTGCGGCACCTGTGCCGCCAATTGCCGCTGCGGCGCGCTGGATATTGCCGGTTTTAGTGACAGGCAGATCATCAACGAGCTGGAAGCGTTACTGAGAAGGCCAAAGGCGGTGAAAGAATGAGCGGGATGCAAGAACAACAGGTAAAGCAGGAGCAACAGGAAACGCAGCTGCAACCGGCACAGGAATGGCAGCCGCGGATCGTGGCGTTTTTATGCAATTGGTGCAGCTATGCCGGTGCTGATCTGGCCGGTACGGGGCGGATGCAGTATCCGGCTACCATCCGGGTGATCCGGGTGCCCTGCTCCGGGCGGATCAATCCCCAGTATATCCTCAAGGCTTTGGCGGATGGTGCGGATGGGGTGTTGGTCTCCGGCTGCCATCCGGGAGATTGCCATTATCTTACCGGCAATTATTATGCCCGCCGTCGATTTGCCGTATTAAAACGCTTGCTGGAATTGGCCGGTTTTGCGCCGGAAAGAGTGCAGTTTACTTGGGTTTCCGCCTCCGAAGGGCAACGATTTGCCCAAGTGATCACGGAAATCAGCCAAAAGGTGCGGGACTTGGGACCCAATCCTTTGGCTGCGGAGCCGGAAGGAGGGGGCAACCATGCTTGATTATCCACGGCAGCAAGCCCGGTTGCGTCTGCTGGCAGCCCAATTACTGACAGAAGGCCGGGTGCAGGTGGTGCTTGGCTTGCAGGAAAACGAAGAAGCCGGGCAACCTACGCCGGTATTTGTGCGTCAGCCTGCCGATTGTGACCGTTTGGTGTGGAATCGCCATTGTGCCTTGCAGTTGGCGGCGTATCTGCCAGCCTTGCAGGGGCAAACCGTAGCGGTGGCCGCCAAAGCCTGCGATTTGCGGGCGATTGTCAATTTGCTGGCAGAAAAGCAGTTGCAAAGGCAGGAGCTGGTTTTGATTTCGCTGGAATGTGCCGGGATGTACAAGGACGGCCAAACAGAACCGGCGGCAGGCTGCGGCTATTGCCGCCCGGCAGCGGGCGCCCATCCCGATTATCTAATTGGCGGCGACGGCAGCGACGCTTTTATCGGCGCAGCCCTGCCCCCTGCCGGGGAGCAGGTGAGCCAATGGCTGGCCCAAAGCAGCGCCCAGGAGCGGCAGCAGCGCTTTTTGGTGGAGCTGGATCGCTGCATTCTCTGCTATGCCTGCCGTCAGGCTTGCCCTGCCTGCTATTGCCCGGTTTGCTTTACCGACCGTAAGGCCAACCCTTGGGAGCAGGTGGATATGAGCTATGGCGAAAAGGCGGCTTTTCATCTCACCCGAGCCATCCATTTGGCGGGACGCTGTACCGATTGCGGCGCTTGCCAGCGGGTTTGTCCCGCTGGGGTGCAGCTGCACTATTTGACCCGAGGGCTGGGAGAATTTGTGGCGCAGGAATATGGGTTTGTCCCCGGCGAGGACGGGGATACGCCCACAGCGATGGCGCAATATCGCACCGATGACCGGGAAACCGGCTTTTGGGGAGGGGAGGACGCATGAACGCAGCCTATCTTTTGCAGGAAGAACAATTGCGGCAGGGAGTGGCGGCGCTTTTGCAGCGCTATACGGTGATCGCTCCCGTGCGGCAGGGGGAGATATTGTCCTATCTGCCCTTGACCGATCCCGCCCAGTTGGAGATCAGCGACCTGTTGCCCTATGCTTCGGCCAAGGCGGCGGTACTGCCCCAGATCCAGCCTCTGCTGCGCTTTCAGGGCGGCGCGGTGCAGGCGCTTCAGGAGGATCGCCCGGTGCTATTGCTTTTGGCAAAGCCCTGTGATGTGCAGGCTTTGGCGGTTTTAGACGCGATTTTTGACGGCGCCCACGACGGGGTGGCCGATCCCTTTTATCAAAATAGGAGAAAGCTGCTGACGGTGGTGGGTTTGGCCTGTGAACAAGAAAAACCGGGCTGCTTTTGTCGGGAACGGGGGATCGATCCCAGCTTTGCCCCCGGCTGCGATCTGTTTCTTACCCCCACCGATCAGGGATTTTTGGCGGAGGAGCTGACCTTGGCCGGAGCGGGCTTGTTTCGCGGCGTTGCGGCGGAGCCGGGCAACCATTCCCCTGCGCCCTCCGCCACCCTGCAATTGCAGGCGGATGAGGAACAGTTGTTTGCAGCGATGCCTTGGCAGGAATACGCCGAAGGCTGCATCGGCTGCGGTGTTTGCGCCTATCTTTGCCCCACCTGCCACTGCTTTATGCTGCGGGATCAGCCCTATCCTGCATTGGTGCAGCGCAGCCGCCTTTGGGATTCCTGTATGTATCCCCGCTTGACCCTGCATGGCTCGGGGCATAACCCCCGCAATGACCGTCCGGCGCGCCTGCGCCAGCGGGTGCTGCATAAATATGTGTATCTGCGAGATAACATCGGTCAAACGGCCTGCACCGGCTGTGGCCGCTGCATCCGTTCCTGCCCCGGCGGCGTCAATATCCGGCGCATTGTCGCAGATATCAGGCAAAGAACGGAGGGCGGGCAGCGATGACCAATCTGTATTTACCCCAGCCGGCCAAGATCAGCCGCATCGTTCAGGAAACCACCTCGGCCACCCAGGATATCAAAACCTATCGGCTGGCGCTTTCCGTGCCGCTGGCCTATGCGCCGGGACAGTTTGTGGAAGCCGGTCTGCCCGGGGTGGGCGAAGCGCCTTTTGGTTTTTCCTCCGCTATGGGGGATGGCAGCAGTCTGGAACTGACCATCAAGCGCACCGGCGCGGTGACAGAAGCGATTCATCAATTGAACGAAGGGGATACGCTGTGGTTGCGCGGCCCCTTTGGCAAGCCCTTTCCCTATGAGCAGTGGCAAGGTGAAAATCTGCTTTTTGTGGCCGGTGGCTTGGGGCTTGCCCCCTTGCGGCCTTTGATCGACACCGTGTTTGCCCCGGCTGCCCGGTCTCGGTACGGAAAAATCCAATTGCTGCTGGCCGCCCGCACTCCGGAGGCTTTTGTCTTTGCCTATGAGTATGACAAATGGGCGGCGATGCCCCAAACAGCGCTGTATCGCACTATTGACCGACCCGCTGCCGATTGGCAGGGCTGGACAGGGTTTCCTCATCTGCTGCTGCCCCGTTTGCAGCAGGATACCTCTCACACCGTGGCGGTGCTGTGCGGCCCGCCGTCGATGATCAAAGCCTTATCCGGCGCTTTGCTGGAACAGGGCTTGCCGCCGCAAAAGATCTTTACTACTTTAGAAATGCGCATGAGCTGTGGCTTGGGTAAATGTGGCCGCTGCAATATCGGCAAAAGCTATGTTTGCGTGGATGGACCGGTGTTTTCTCTGGCCCAGTTGCAAAACATGCCGCAGGAATACTAAAGTTTGCTGCCAAATGCAAATGAATTGATTTTGTATCTAAATCAGGGGATTGGAGCATTTTAATCATTATAACCGGAAAGGTGGAGTTGAAATGTTGGAAAAAGTAAAACAAACGGTAGAAGCAGGCGGGATGAAAAAGATTCAGGGGATTGTGCAGGAGGCTTTGGATGGCGGTGCTTCTGCCATGGAGCTGCTCAATGTGATGGTGTCGGCCATGGACGTGGTAGGCGAGCGCTTTCAGAAAAATGAGATCTATGTGCCGGAAATGCTGGCTTCCGCAGTGACGATGCAAAAGGGCGTAGGTGTGCTCAAGCCGTTTTTGGGTGATGGCGGCTCCGCCAGCCGGGGCAAATTTATCATTGGCACCGTGTCCGGCGATATTCATGATATCGGCAAAAATCTGGTTGCGATGATGGTGGAAAGCGCCGGTTTTGAAATCATCGATTTGGGCGTGGATGTGCCTGCCAGCCGCTTTGTCGAGGCGATCCAGGCCAATCCCGATTGCCATTTGGTAGGCGTATCCGCCTTGCTGACCACTACCATGGCCGCAATGCAGGATACGGTAGCTGCCATTACCGCTGCCGGTTTAAAATCGCAGGTGAAAATTTTGGTGGGCGGCGCGTCGGTGACCAGGGCCTTTGCCGATGAAATCGGCGCGGATTTGTACGCTGCCGATGCAGGGGCAGCCGCTCAAACCGTCAAAGAGCTGACAGCATAAGCGAAAGAAGGTACGGATATGATTATTATCGGTGAAAAGATCAACGGCGCGATCCCTTCCGTGGCCAAGGCCATTGCCGCCGGGGACGCAGAATGGATCAAAAACCTGGCGCGTATCCAAAGCGCCGCCAACGCGGATTTTTTGGATTGCTGCGCCTCGGTGAAGGACAAGGAGCTGGAGACCGTGCATTGGCTGATCGACCTGATCCAGGGCGAAACCGATCTGCCTATTTGCATCGACAGCCCCGACCCCCATGTTTGCGCGCAAGCCATCCAGTTCTGCAAAAAGCCGGGCATTGTCAATTCGGTTTCCATGGAAGGGGATAAAATCGACATCGTCTTCCCGGCCATTGCCGATAGCAAGTGGGGCTGCGTAGCGCTGCTTTGCGATGGCAAGGGCATTTCCGGCAGTGTGGAAAAGCGGCTGGCGGTGTTTGAGCAGATCATGGAAAAAGCCAAACAATACGGCATCTCTCCAGACCGGCTGTATATCGACCCGCTGGTGGAAAGCGTTTGTACCAAGGGTGAAAGTCTGCTCACCTTTGCCGCCACCTGCCGGGGCGTGCTGGAGATCTGCCCCGATGTGCATATTACCAGCGGCCTATCCAATATTTCCTACGGTTTGCCTGCCCGCAAAATGATCAATTTGGGCTTTATGGTTTTGGCCATGCAGGCCGGAATGGACAGCGCCATTGTTGACCCCACCAACCGGGATATGATGGGCATTATCTATGCCACCAATGCTTTGCTGGGGCAGGACGATTTTTGTCTGGAATTTATTTCCGCCTACCGGCAGGATTTGTTCGGCGTACCGCCAAAAAAATAAGCTGTTGCGGTTTATCGGCCTAAATAAAGGAGGAAAAAGGATGCTTAATTTAAAAGCGGATCCATCCGTTGTAGGCAAATTGCATGAGCAAACGATTTGGATTTTAGAAAACCATGGCGTGCGCTTTGAGGATGCCGCTGCGGTGGAGATTTTTCAGCAGCACGGCGCAAAGGTTGATGGTTCCCAGGTGTTTTTTGGCCAAAAATTATTGGATGAGGCTTTGGCTACCGCACCGGCTTCCTTTACCCTGCACGGCTTAACAGAAAAGGTCGTTATCGGTGATGGCAAAAGCCATATGACCGGCGCTTCCGGCCCTACCCGGATCGTGGAGGGGAAAAACAGTCGTCCTGCTACCCAAGAGGATCTGATTCTCCGGCATAAGCTGGACGCTACCAGCCCTATCAACGATATCGGCGATATGGAGGTATTCCATATTCCGGCGGTACCAGCTACCAAGGACGCCTGCTACAAAACGGCTATGGCCTTAAAGTATAACCCCCGGCCTTTTATCGGCTATTGCTCTGATGAGCTGCAATCCAAACAAAGCTTGACCATTGCCAGAGA
>CAYOVS010000094.1:0-6728 GCA_964407445.1 uncultured Peptococcaceae bacterium | reverse complement strand
CACTTTTGCGCCAAATAAATCCACCAATTCCCGCTCATGCCACAAAGCATTGGGGAACACAGAGCACACAGATTTGATATAGGGCAAATTTTTAGGCGCTTTTTGCTTGAGCAGCAAGATAATTTTATCTTCATTGGAGAGCACATAGATAAAGCCCAGATCCTCTCCGTCGTCTACACCGATTACCAGATGAAAGCAGTTGAAACCAACCTCTTCCACCACAAATTTAAATACGTCCTCAAAATGCTCCCGACTCAACGCTGGAAAAAAAATCCGCTGGCGGCGCTGAATCGTAGCTTTTCCTTCCAGATAAGGAAACCGCTCCAGAATTTGAGCAACGACTTTTTCCTCTGCACTCATGGTTGTCCTCCTCCGTTATTCCGCAGCCTTTTGGCTGGTTTCCAATGCGGTCAGCAGTTTGACCACCGCGTCAATGATCGCTTCCGGACGAGCAGCGCAACCGGGAATATAGGCGTCCACCGGAATCACCGAATCGATACCACCGTTTACGCAATAGCACCCGTCAAAAATACCACCGGTGCAGGCGCAAGTGCCTACGGCCAAAACAAATTTCGGCTCGGGCATTTGTTCATAAATCTGCTTTAGGCGATCTCTGGTTTGCAGCGTCACCGCGCCGGTGCAGACCAAAACATCGGCGTGACGGGGTGTGCCTTGCAGCATCAAACCAAAGCGCTCCACATCGTAACGAGGCGTCAACGCATCCACAACCTCAATATCGCAGCCGTTACAGGCGCCGGCATTAAAGTGGATGATCCAAGGGGATTTGCGACGGCCCCAATCCACTGCTTTCTCAAAAAAATTCTTGGCCATACCCGCGTCACCTCCGGAAAATAATATACAAGGCCAACACCCCGGCGCCAACATAAAGCAAAGGCAGGGTCAACACATCCCGAGGGGCGGTGGCAATCACCAACACCAGCACATGCATGATGGTAAAGAAAAATGCGTATGGAAAAAACTGACCGTAATCCGGGCTAACATTATGCGTCACATGACGTTGACCGCAGGCATAGGATTCCAGCTTGCGTTCACCGGTGGTACTGCCGGCCGCCGCCAATCCGGATACGGCATAAGACAAAGCCAAGCCTACGCCAACCAGCAACAAAAACGCCACAGGCGGCGATAATAATAGTTTAGCCAGCATGCTCATTCCTCCTATCCGTTCAATTTATTCAGCCGACGAATATCCATATCGCCATTCTTGCGAAAAGAACTGATGGCGATCCCGGCTGCCACCACCGCCACAACCACCTCTGCAACAATAATCGTTACCACAAAGGCTTGAGAAAGGGCGGTTTGGCCATTGAGCCAACCTGCAAAAATCAGCAGCAGGGTAATCGCCTTCATGGCAATTTCCACGGAAATGATGATGCGGATCATATTATGGGTGCGCACCAACATATACAAGCCTGTGATAATTAGCAGCAATGCTGCGGTTAACACTGCCATTGTCAAGATATTCATATCTTTTTCCCCTCCTTGAACAGCACCACCACAGCAAAAGCACCTGCCAGCAGAATGATGATTTGTCCCAAAATATCCGCCTGACGCATATTCCACAGCACCTCTTGGAAAGAAAGCGCATGGGCAGCAGGATCAGCGGAAATTTGCAGAGAAAAGCCGGTGGCGACTAAAACAGTAAGCAAAGCCACACCGCAGAAGATCAGGATAAAAGGCAAGGCCACAAAGCGATTGCGATGATCCCGTTCATGCGCCTCATCCCGGCGATCGGGAGTGGTGAGACTGATCGCACTGACAAAAATAGCCGTAATCAATCCGGCGCAAACGGAAAGCTCAAACAACGCTGCCCAACCTGCATCCATCATAAACAAAATGATCGACAGCAACGCCGAAGCACCCGCCAAAGAAATGGCGGATTTCAGCATACTGCGAAACATGGCAGCAGACAGACCGCAAGCTACCATCAATACCAGGCAGAGGATGATAATTACTTGTTCCATATAGATCCCCCTTTCAGATCAAGCCCTGGGACTGTAGGAATAACAGCACTGCGGGGAACAGCAGGCCAAACCCTACGGTAACAGCGGACAACACCAGAGAAGCAACGGCCACGCCGCCCTTCACCTCGGTAACAGTTTCCATCCCCTCCGCCAACGGCCCAAAGAACACCAAGCGCTGCAAACGCAGGAAATAGGCGGCGGTGAAAACACTGGCAAACAAAGCGATTCCCGCAAGAACCGGATTGCCGGTTTGCCAAACAGCCATGATAATCAAAAGCTTGCTCCAAAAACCGGCCAAAGGCGGAATCCCAGCGGTGGAAAGAAAAGCCAGAATGCTGGATACGCCGGTAATCGGCATTTTTTCCTGCAAACCGCCTAGTTGGTCTATCTGGGTAGTGCCGGTGGCGATTTCTACAGCGCTGCTATTTACAAACAAGGTGGTTTTAAAGGTAGCATGGTTAAAGAAATGCAGCACCGCACCAATAAAACCGATCACACTGCCGGTAGATGCCCCCAAAACGATGTAGCCGATCTGACTAATACTGGAATAGGCCAAAATCCGTTTGAAATCCTTTTGTCCCACAGCCGCCACGGCGCCTACTACAATAGAGAGAATGGCCAATACCGACAGTACCTGATTGAACAAAGTAATCTGGGCAAACAACTGGGAAGTCAAACGCAGAATCCCATACACACCAGCCATTTTGGTCACGATACCGCCCAAAATCACAGACACGGCCGTAGGCGCGCTTTGGTAGGCGTCGGGCAGCCAACCATGGAACGGCACAATACCGGATTTAATCGAAAAACCGGCAATCAGCATAATAAACGCCACGATCAGCAAAGAAGGCTGCGCCGCATTTTGCCAATGCGCCATAGTTTGGGTAATATCCGCAAATTGCAGGCTACCGCTTTCCATAAAGATAAACGCCAGACCTCCCAAAATAAATGCGGTGGCAATGGCACTCATCACCAGATATTTGAAAGCGCCTTCCAAACCGTTTCCTTCTTTGTTCAGGGAAATCATCACAAAAGATGCGATACCGGTGATTTCCAAAAACACATACAAAGAAAACATATCGGTAACCAGAGCGATCCCATTCATACCCAAGATAATGAGCAAGGTTAAATTGGCAAAATTGAATTTCTTATCGCCCAGAGTCTTCCCGCCTACCAAAAAACCGGCAGAGGTAACCATTCCTATACAAAACAGCACCAGCAAGGAAAAATTATCTACTGAAAAACGGGCGGCGCCACTGTTTGCCGTCATATCCCAGAACTGGGAAAAATCAATAGCGGTTTGGCCAAATTGATTGAGCAACACAAAGGCGATCACCGCTACCACCATCTGCACCACGCCAACGGCCAAGCCGAGGGAAAGACAGATTTTTTGCGCGGTTTCCTTCTTTAAAACATTATTGACAATCAAAATCACCAAAGGAAACCCCATAAAGGCATACAACACTGTTGCCAAAGAAGCCGACATCATCATTCCCTCCTTCCTATACCAAGAATAAGCAGATCAGGACAATAAAGCCCAATCCGGTAAAGGACCAGATCATGTATCTGGCCACGCTGCCGTTGTTCATATGACGCAAACCGGCAGAAGCACCGGTGACGATTTTAACAAACAGCACGTCATAGCACCAGTTGATTGCCCGGTCGATGCCAAAGCACACCCAAGAAAAGCCTCTGACCAGTACCATCAAAATGTCATAAGGATCAAAGTAGCGTTTTTCCGCACAATCATAAATAGGATGCAAAACCGGCGCATAATGAATATGATCCACGGCCTTTAAGCCCTCGCCGGTGCGGCGATAGCCATAAATATGATTGCCCACTGCCAGCAGCAGCACCACACAGGAAATCGCCACCAACGTGAAGGAATGGGGCCAACCGGCATAATTGTAACCTTCTCCGACGATCGGCTGAATCACCGAAAGCGGCAGCGCATTGCCCAAACCAAAAACGATGCAGCCCAAAGCCAAAATGCCCATGGGCAACAGCATGGCGCCGGGAGCTTCTTTCACGTCTTCCTGCTTCAACCCCTCGGGCAAACGCACCGGGCCAAAGAAGGCGGCATGTCCCAACTTGAGGAAGCTGGCAGCCGTAAGAAACGCGCCCAAGACCGCAGCAATATAGAAAACCATGCCGCTTTCCAAAGCAGCGTCAAACACCAACTCTTTGGAAAAGAAACCGTTAAACGGCGGCACGCCGGAAATGGAGAATGCAGCCACCAAGAAGCAAACAGTGGTCAGCGGCATCAGCTTACCCAAACCGGAAATTTTCTTTAAATCGGTGGTGCCCACTTGTTTTTCTACAGAACCTGCCGTCAAAAACAGGCAGCATTTGTAGACGACATGGTTAATCATATGGAACAAGCCGCCGATAATGCCCACCGGCAATGCGGTGCCGATGCCCAAGATCATATATCCCACCTGGCTGATCGCGTGATAGGAAAGCAGTCGTTTCATATCCTTTTGAATCAGAGCCATCCCCACCGCCAAGACAATGGTGATCGCGCCGATGGTCATCACCACAATGCTCATCACGCTACCAGGCAGCATTTGATAAAAATCAAAGGTGATGCGCACCAGCAAATAAATGCCCAGAATTTTTTCAAAAGCAGCAGGCAGAATCGCCATAAAGGGCAGCGGCGCTACCTCCGAAGCATCGGGAATCCAGCTATGGAAAGGCATAGAACCGGCCTTGCCCACAGCGCCGGCCATCATGCACACAAAGCCCAGTACGCCCAAGCCCTCAATAGGCAATTTGGTCAAGCCGTCCATCATAAACGTGCCGGCCTGCATCGCCGTTGCGGCAACGCCCAGCATCAGCAGCAAATCCGCCACACCGTTCAGCACCAGAGCCTTGACAGCCGTAGCCGGTTTTTGCTTGTCGCCGATGATGATCATGCCCAGCAGGGTAACCATCAGGCCTTCCCAGAAGAACAGCAAGACCACCAGATTATTGGCCAAGACCGCGCCGTTGGCCATCGCCAGCGTCAACAGGAAAAAGCAATAAAATTGGCCGTATATCTCTTTTTTACGCAGGAAGGAAACGCTGTAGATACCTACCAGTAAAGCAAAGCAGGCCAGCGCCAGCACAATCGCTGCGGAAAAATTATAAACCCGGAAGGCCAAATTAATCTCAAAATCCGCCCAGGGGAGCAGCATCGTCGCATCTTCCCCCATAAACAAAGCTAAAGCAAACAGGAAATTGAGCGCCGAGGCCGCAAGAAAACATACCGACCGAGCCATAACGGATTTGCGAGAAATTAAAACAGTGAACAAAGCCAGCGCCACCGGCAAAATAATCATTAAATACAGCAGGTTGACGCCACTGCCGCCGGTGATAAAGCCGGCCAGATTTCTAAACAAAGCTCCCATGACCGATTACCACCTCCCCAGATTTTCTACAATAAATGAGGTAAGCTGCGTGGGCAAATTGATAAAGATACCGCCCAGCAGGGAAAGAACACCCAAAATCGCCACAGAAGAAACCATTTCCCAGGTGCCTTCCTTGAGATCGGCATGGGTAGTCTCGCCAAAAAACACTTTTATAAATACCCGCAACAGATAAATAACCGTCATCACCGCGCCAATGATAAACACCCCGGCCAGCCAGGCGGAACCGCCCAACAACGCGCCATCAATAACCATAAATTTGGCAAAGAATCCGCCAAAAGGAGGAATGCCCATTACGGAAAAGGCACATAGCGCAAAAGAAATCGTGGTGACCGGCAGACATTTCACTAAGCCGCCCATTTGCCGAATATCCTTAGTATGGGTGCTGTGCTCCACAATACCGGCGCACAGGAACAAGCCGCCCTTTGCCAAAGAGTGCATTAGGATATACAGCAAACCACCGGCAACGCCGATCATCACACCGGAGGAAAGTCCCAGTAAAATAAAGGCCAACTGACTGATGGTAGAATAGGCGATAATCCGTTTGATATCGTTTTCCACAAAAGCGGCGCCTGCGGAGACCAAAGCGGAAACCGCCGCAATGATCGGCACCACCGTTTCCCAGATCACATCCAACTGGAAATTGACCAGGAACAACCGGGCAAAGACATAGACGCCGATTTTGACCAAGACCGCCGCATGCAATAGAGAGGTTACCGGCGATGGGGCTACACCCGCATCCGGCAGCCAGCTATGCAAAGGCAGGGTTGCGGATTTGGATAGGATACCAAAGAGAATCAAAACCATGATCCAATTGGCAAGGCCTGTCCCTTGCAGCTCCAGCAAATCAAAGGTACCGGTCTGACCATAGATTGCCACAAAGCCGATCAACATCAGCAAAGCGCCGCCCACCGTAATCAAAAAGGCCTTATCCGCTCTGCGTACAACCGGCTCTTCCCGGTAGAAACCGATCAAGCGCCAGCAGCACACAGCCGAGATCTCCCAGAACATGTAAATGCAAATCAAGTTGGTGGAAAACACCAGCCCCATCATAGCGCCAATAAACAGCACCACCATCATATAATATTCGTTTTGGTTCTTATAGTGCTCGATATACCCAAACGAATAAAAAACGATGATTGAGGCTACCAGCGAAGAGGTCATGGCCATAAAAACAGCCAAACCATCCGCTAAAAAGCCAATGCTCAGTCCCAAAGGCAATTGCCAATGCAACAGCACAGGATTGCCGCTTAATGCAGAATTAAGCAGCATGGCGGAACTGATAAATGCGGTAAGCACAAATAGCAAGGCCATGATATTCCGAAAACCGGCATTAATT
>CAYOVS010000093.1:6322-6805 GCA_964407445.1 uncultured Peptococcaceae bacterium | reverse complement strand
GGTGAACGCGCTTTTTGAAATTGAAAGGAGGGATGTATCAATTTTGCGCCCCCGGTAAATACTACCGCTACCAATAAGCAGGCAAAGCCTGTGTATTTTAACCCGAAAGACAAAAACGGCAAGCGTGATATGGCATCATTTGCCAAAAACCCCAGGCCGGTTTGGCAGCAAGCCGCAACTGTCCGCCGGGAGCAGCGGAGTAGCCATGAACAAATATCTTTGTCATTTTGCCGCAGGCGCGGTGATTTATCCCTTGTTGGAAATCGGTTTTCGCGGATACAGCCATTGGAGCATGAGCATTGCCGGAGGATTGGCGCTAAATATGCTGATCGGACTGGATAAAAAGCTAAAAAAACGGCGGCTGCCTCTGAAATGTCTGGCGGGGGCAGCCGCCATTACCGCTTTGGAATTCAGCATCGGCTGCGTGGTGAACAAATGGCTCAAGCTTTCCGTTTGGGATTACAGCCATCTTCCCGGGCAACT
>CAYOVS010000093.1:4413-6312 GCA_964407445.1 uncultured Peptococcaceae bacterium | reverse complement strand
ACTGCTGGGTCAGATCTGCCTGCCCTTTTTTGGCGTTTGGCTGGGTCTGTGCCTGCCGGTCTTTCTGCTAATCGGCCGTTTGGGACAAGCCGGGCATCCCCGTTGGCGCAGTCGACTTTTGCCCCGCCGGGTTGGCAAACCGGGCTGATCCGGCAAGGGCAGGAAGCAAAGCAGACAGGCAGCAAAAAACAGCCCCTTTTGCACCATTGTGGATTTTTGTTGCAAGACCGCTTTTGTTGGGATACTATTAGAGTATACTTTTGCGCTTGTCTACCTATTCTAATCGGAAAGTGACGTATCCCTATGAAGAGCCCTTTTGCCAAGCCTACCTTGGCGCAGTTGCCGCAAGGGTTGACTACGCTGTATCTCTTGTTTATGCTCACCGGTTTTGTGCTGTTTTGCGGCCCCAGCGGTTATTTGGCCATCACCGCAGCCAAATACCGGATGTTTGTGATCGCCACCCTGTGCTACTGGGGGCTTTTGCTGGGCTGTGCCGCCTGCTTGCTGCGTACCCGGCAGATCGCCCGCCCCCGGCTGGGGCAGCTTTGGCGCGGCGCCTCCATAACGCAAAAGGCGGTGCTGCTCTGGCTGCTGCTTTGCTGCCTTTCGGCGGCCTGCTCGGCGTATCCGGGCATTTCCTGGTATGGGGCGGGGCGCTACGAGGGGTTAGCCACCCTACTGCTATACGGCGGCAGCTTTTTGGTGCTGTCCCATTTGGGTAAGGCCAAAAGCTGCTACCTCTACGCGCTGGCGGTCACGGTGGCGGTCAATTGCGGGATCGCCCTCTGGCAGATGGAGGGCGGCAATCCCTTTGGCCTCTATCCGGCGGGATATACTTATTTTGACGCAAATCTGCGTTACAGCGGCGAATTTTTGGGCACGATCGGCAACGCGGATCTATTTTCCGCCTTTTTGGCGCTGGCGATCCCCCTATTAACCCTTTATGCCGCCAAAATAGCCGCCCCCAGACTGCGCTGGCTCCTTTTGGCCGTGGCGGTGCTGGCGGCCTGCACCCTGGCCAAGGCCGGAGTGGCGGCGGGCCCGGTGGGGCTGCTGGGCTGCATCGTACTGACCCTGCCGCTAGCCTGCGGCAAAACCGCCCAAAGCCGCAAGCAGCTATACGGGGGCATGGCGCTGCTCTGTCTGGCCGGGCTGGCGGCGCTCTATTGCTTTGGCGGCAGGCTGGGCGGCACGGCAGGAGAGCTTGCGGCGCTGCTCCATGGGCAAATCGCCGACGAGTTTGGCTCCAGCCGCATCAAGATCTGGCGGCAAACCCTGGCGCTGGTGCCCGATGGCTGGCTGCTGGGGGGCGGACCAGATACGCTGGCGGTGCGGCTCAACCTGCTCTTTTCCCGCTATTTGCCGGAGACCGGGCAAACTCTGCAAGTGCAGGTAGACGCCGCCCACAACGAATATCTCAATTATCTGGTCAATATCGGCCTGCCGGGGCTGCTGGCCTACCTGACTGCCCTGACCGCCTCCGCCATAGGCTGGTTTCGCCAGGGAACAAAAAACCCCGTCGTCCTGCTGCTGGGTGGGGGCGTGCTGGCCTATTGCATCCAAGGCTTTTTTTGCTTTAGCCTTTGCCCGGTAGCGCCGCTGTTTTGGCTCTGCTGGGGCGTGCTGGAGCATACGCTGCACCATACTGCCACGCCGCACTGGCCGCAAGCTGCGCCAGACCATCCATAGAAAAGGAGAACACCTTAATGGAAAATTGCCCCAAAGAAGAGCTGATCCTGATCATTCCCCGTTGTCAGGAGCGGCTCAAAAGCGAACGGCTGCGACAGGTGATGGAGCAGGCATTGGCCGGATATCCCCCGGCGGCGATCATTGAAACCGCCGAGGAGCTGCCCCCGCTGCACCACAAAAAGCTGCTGTTTGCCATTGTGCTGGGAGAAT
>CAYOVS010000093.1:0-4403 GCA_964407445.1 uncultured Peptococcaceae bacterium | reverse complement strand
CAGCATGAGCGAGCTCTACACCAAATACATCGCCCGGGAGCTGGTGCTGGCTGCCAATTTTGCCGGCTGCGCCTTTATCGGTCGCCCGCTGGTGGAGGGCACCGCTTCGCTGGATAATTTTCAGATCATCGCCCAAACCCAAAATCTGGACGCGCAGGGCGCTTATTTCTTTGCCGCCCGGGAGCTGGTCTGCCGCCTGATGGCCCCGGCGGAACCCCTGCCCGCCCAGCGGCGGCTGCTCACCTTGCACGCCTCCAGCCCCAGCCGTTCCAACACCTACGCCCTGTGGCAGCTGGTGCGACCCCATTTGGATGACCACACGCTGGAAATCCACGAGATCAGCCTGCGCAAAAAGGAAATCGACGATTGCGCAGGCTGCTCCTATGCCACCTGTCTGTACTTTGGCAGCAAAGGCAGCTGCTTTTACGGCGGCGCCATCACCCAAGAGGTGTATCCCGCGCTGGAACAGGCCACCGATCTGCTGCTGCTTTGTCCCAATTACAACGATGCGCTTTCCGCCAATCTCACCGCCTTTGTCAACCGGCTGACTGCCCTGTACCGCTGCAAACGCTTTTATCACACCCGGCTATATGCCATTATCGTTTCCGGCTATTCCGGCAGCGATATTGTGGCCGGGCAGCTGATCGCCGGGCTGTGCATGAACAAATCCTTTGCCCTGCCGCCCCGCTTTTGTCTGCTGGAAACCGCCCACCAGCCCGGCTCGCTGGCGGCAAAGCCGGGCATAGAAGCAAAAGCCGCCGCCTTTGCCGCCAATTTTCTGAACGGCTAAAGGGGGCGTCCCCTCTGCTTACAGCACAGATAAAAAAACATGCCGTCTTATCATCGACGGCATGTTTTTTATGTGATCGAAGCAGAAACAACCTTGCCCAAAACCATCATCTGTACGGACTCTATCACCACTCCATATTCTACGCTAAGATGCTTTTGCATTACCACAGTATAGCCCAAACCATAATAGACGCCGCTGCCCCCATCATCCGCGGTGCTCCCCGCTACCACAAACAGGGGTTCCTGAAGCGCTCCGCATCGCGTATAATCCGTAACAAATATGGCGCACCAAAGCACCAGCAGGAGCATAACCAAAGATACCCCTATTTTTATCGCTTTTTTCTTCATGGAGTCACTCCTCAAAAGGTATTTGGCAATTTTTTAGACGAGGAAAAACCCAAAAGGTTCCCTAAAGTCTGGAACAGGAAAGCTTATAGTCCTTTCTGCTTCAGCGCCGCCACCAGCTGCACATAAAACTCCCGCACATCAAAGCCGGGGATATTTTCCCGGTTCAGATCAATCATATCCCCATGAGAAATGCCTCTTTTGCCCTCCACGGTCAAAAATGTATACTTTTCTCCCCAAGCAAAAGAATCCTCCGCCACCAGCCCGTCGTTGGCCCCGTCAAAATGCTTGACCAGCGGATAGGACAGATTGAGCGGAAACCGGCCGCCGGTGGCGTGGTTCAGTTTGGAGCCCACGCTTTGGCAGTAGACGCCGGGCATATCCGGGATTTGCAGATTGCGCTTTTCACAGGCTTGGGCGGTCAAATCCACAACCGCCGCCATAAAATCCGGCTTCTCGTCGCCCAGCTTTTTCAGGGTGGCGTTATATTTTTGCGCCAAGCCGTTCTGGGTCTTTTGGGGAATCTTTTCCAGCAAATATTCAGCGAACAAACAGCCCCGGTGGGGCGTGTTGATGGTGGTGATCGACGCTACCAAAGGCGCGGCGCCCAGACAGCTTACCCCATAGCGGCAATCCAAACCGCCCTTGGAATGGGCGATGATATTCACCTTTTCGCAGCCGCTGGCGGCGACGATCTCCCGGATGCGCCGGGTCAGCTCCTCCGCACTCTCCGGCACGGAGGCCGCCGACTGGTGATTGCCATAATAGATCTGCGCCCCGTTTTGTTGCAGGGTTTCGGGGATGCGCCCCCAATAGTTGAGCAGCGCATTATCCCGAAAGAACACTCCATGCACCAGCAGCAACGGGTATTTGGTGCGGCAAATCCCCTGCTCCCGGCGGGCTTTGTTGCGCTGCTCCTGCTCCGTCTCTACTTGGATCTCCCGGGAGACGATACCCAGCAGAAAACCCAGCACCCAACAATTGACCAAGGGAATCCAGCCAAAGAGAATGCCGATCAGGCGGCGGCGCAGCCCCAATTGCACCGAGGTGCAATACACCCGCAGGATGCCGTTCCAAAAGACGATCGCCTCCCCGCCCAAGGCCAGCAATGCCCCAATAGCCCAAACCTCCCACTCCGCCGGCAGCAGGCGAAAGGCCAAAACCGCCAAAAAGCCCGCCGTCAGCAGCGCAGAAAACAAAAACTGCCAGAGCAGCGCGCAGCCATCGGCACAGATACGCAGCCGCAGCGATAGGTGGGAATTTCTGCCATAGGAGGGAAAAAAGTTCACCCCGATAAAAGCGATCAGCAAAAATGGCAAAAATAGCCAGCTACCGCTATAGCGGATCAGCCAAAAGCAGTTCACCGCCAGCAAAAGCAACAAGGAATTGCAAACGCCAATCAAAATTTTCATCTTGCTCTCTCCATCTTGTTTCGTATCGTTTCCCCACAAAAAACACCCTTTGCCTTGCCATTTGTGCCAAAGCAAACCAGACTGGGAGATGGCCTGCCAGGGAACAGATAAGAAGCGCCTGCCCGGTCATGCCCATGGCGGCAATAGCTATGGGCAAACAGGCGGCTTGCGTTTTCAGCGAACCTGTGTCATACTGAAAAGTAGCTTACTTGCCCCAAAACAGGCAAAAACCACAGGAGGAGTTTTATGTTTGCTTCCATCAAAAAGACCAAGGAACTGCTCACCGCCTTTGGCACCATCCCGGATACGGATTATTTTCCCGGGGAGATGGCTTCGATTCGTTCCTATTATAAATACCGCCGTCAAACCGACAAAAGCAGCTTTATGCTGGATGAGATCACCTGGCACGATTTGGCCATGGACGAGCTGTTTCAGCGGATCAATCCTCGGCTGACCACCTCCGGGGAGCAATACCTGTATTATTGGCTGCGCTGCCCCACCCAAACAGAAGCGGAATATCAAAGCCGTTTGCAGCGGATCACCGCCATGGAGCGGGAGGAGAAGCTGCGTCAATGCATTCAGCTCACCCTTTCCGGCCTGGGCCGCAGCCGGGGCGCGGATATGGCGGCGGCCTTTGCCCCCAAAAAGGAGCGCTTTCCCATGCTGCCCCTGTATCTGCTGCTGTCACTGGGGGTGATCGTCCTGCTGCTGCTGGCCTTTACCGTCAATTTGCGCTTTGGCGTCTGGGCCTTGCTGCTCTTGCTGTGCAACGGCCTGCTACATGAAAAAAAGATTCACTTTGTGCAGCATGATTTTGATACGGTCAACTATTCCATTGCCATGGTAACCACCATGAGTCGGCTGCGGCGGCTGAAAAGCCCGCTGCTCAACGATTGGCTTGCGGAGGCCTGGCCTGCCTGGCGCAGACTGAAGGCGCTGACCAAAACCGGCGGCGTGACCGTGGTCAACAACGATGTTTTGCAGCTTTTCAGCGGGGCGCTGCTGCTGGATCTGATCCTATTTGAGCTGCTCAAGCAAAAGCTGGCCAAAAACTATCAGGATGTGTTTACCATCCACGAGCATTTGGGGCAGTTGGACGCGGCCATCGCCGCCGCTTCCTTTCGCCACAGCCTGCCCCACTTTTGCCAGCCGGAGCTGGATTTTGCGCCGGACGCCGCCGCCTGCATCCACAGCCGGGAAATCTACCATCCCCTGCTGCAAAACCCGGTGGGCAATGATCTGGAGCTGACTGGCTCGCTGCTGATTACCGGCTCCAATGCCTCGGGAAAATCCACTTATCTAAAAGCGGTAGCGCTGAACGGCATTTTGGCGCAAACCCTTTGCACCTGCTGCGCGGAAAGCTACCAAGCCACTTCGTTTTATTTCTACACCTCCATGGCGCTAAACGACGACCTGCAAAGCGGCGAAAGCTATTATATCGTGGAAACAAAATCCCTCAAGCGGATTTTGGACGCTGCCCGCCGGGGACGGCGCATTTTATGCGCCATTGACGAGGTGCTGCGGGGCACCAACACCGTGGAGCGGATTGCCGCATCCACCGAGCTGCTGGCGGTATTCTCTCAGCCGCCGGTGCTGACCATTGCCGCCACCCACGATATCGAGCTATGCAGCCTCTTGGCGCAGCAATACCGGCTGGCGCATTTTTCCGAAGAGATCTGCCAGGGAGCGATGCACTTTGATTATCGGCTCAAGCCCGGCCCCGCCCATAGCCGCAACGCCATTCGCCTGCTGGAGCTGCTGGGCTTTGACCAAAAGCTGGTGGAGCAAGCGGAAAAACGCGCCGCCGCCTATCTGCAAAGCGGCGTGTGGCAAGCATGACCGACGGCGGTCGTACCG
>CAYOVS010000092.1:0-6869 GCA_964407445.1 uncultured Peptococcaceae bacterium | reverse complement strand
GTAATGAAAAAAAGCTTAAAAGAAATCAATAATCAATTGAACAAAGAAGCGTTATGGACAGCCGGTCTTTTTGTCTTATTTTTTCTTTGGTGGTATGCTACCGCCTACGGTTTTGCCGATTCTTCGGTGCGGGTTTTGGGGCTGCCCCTGTGGTTCTTCCTCAGCTGTATTGTGGGGTGGCTGTTATGCTGCATTGGCGTAACGGTATTGGTGAAAAAATGCTTTAAACATATTGATCTGAATCAATTTGATAACGAGGATGAGAATCGGGAGGAGACAGCGCATGAATAAGACTGGTTTGATTATACCGATTCTGATCTACTTGGCTTTGATGATGGTGATTGCCTGGTATTCTACCCATAGGGGAAAGAATGCCGGTTTTTTGGAGGAATACTTTATCGGCAGTCGATCTTTAGGCGGATTTGTGCTGGCGATGACGCTGATTGCTACCTTTGTAAGCGCCAGCAGCTTTATCAGCGGCCCCGGCGTGGCGTATTCCACCGGATTATCTTGGGTGTTCCTTTCCATGATCCAGGTACCCACTGCCTTTTTGACCTTGGGCGTGCTGGGTAAAAAATTTGCGATCATTGCCCGCCGGATCAAAGCGGTAACGGTGACCGATTATCTGTATGCCCGCTATCAATCTAATGCGGTGGTACTGCTGGCTTCTGTGGCGATTCTCTTTTTCTTTGTGGCCATGATGGTGGCTCAGTTTATCGGCGGCGGGGTGTTGTTTCAAAATATTACCGGCTATTCGTATGCTACCGGCTTGATTTTGTTTGGCTTGGTGGTGATCGTTTACACCACCATCGGTGGCTTTCGGGCGGTGGTGTTGACCGATGCGATTCAAGCGGTGGTAATGCTGTTGGCAACCGTCACGATTACCTGGGCGATTATCCGGGCCGGCGGTGGGGTGGAAAATCTGGTGAACAACATTGCCCAGGCCAACCCCTCGATGATCGATGTCAATGCAGTACCCAAGCCCAAGATTCTTTCGTTTTGGATCTTGGTTGGTATCGGCTTGCTGGGCTTGCCCCAAACCTCGGTGCGGGCCATGAGCTTTAAGGATACCAAGGGACTGCACAACTCGATCATTATCGGTACGGTTGTGGTGGGCTTTTTGATGTTGGGAATGCACTTGGCCGGATTTTTCTCCGCCGGGGTGCTGACCGGTACGCCCGCTACCAGCGATTCGGTGATTCCCATGATCGTGATGCAGGTTTTGCCCGGTTTTTGGGCCGGCGTGTTTCTGGCGGGTCCGTTGGCGGCCATTATGTCCACCGTCAGCTCTCTGCTGATTTTGGCTTCCGCCACCATTATCAAGGATATGCTGCTGCGCTTTGGCAAAAAGCAGCGGGACAACCGGCAGTTGCGCAGAATCAGCCTGCTTTCTACTGGGGTGATCGGTGCATTGACCTTCCTCTTTGCCTTAAATCCGCCGGATTTGATCGTTTGGATCAATCTTTTTGCCATGGGCGGTTTGGAAGCGGCCTTCTTCTGGCCCACACTGTTGGGGCTGTACTGGCCCCGTGCCAATGCCTGCGGCGCTATTTGCGCCATGGTAGGCGGTGTGGTCACCTTCTTGGGACTGGGCCTTGCCGGGTTTAGCCTGGCGGGGATGAACAATATCGTCTTTGGTCTGGCGGTGAGTTTGGTATTCTTTATCATCGGCACCTATTTGGGCAAAAAGCCCAGCGCGCAGGTGCAGGCATTGTTTTTTGACTAAAACGGCGTGACAAGCTTTTGCCTGGTGATCCTGATCAAAACATAAAAGCGTAAAAGCAGACCGGCGGGAGGCTTGTCGGTCTGCTTTTTTATGGAAAATATTTGGTTGGGGTTTTGGGGAGCGGGGCAAAGAGCCGTTGAAAGTCTTGCCCGGGGGCGCTGTTTACTGCAAAACTGCCAATAGCTGGGGCAGGGTTTCCAGAGCGTCGCCTAGCAGCAGCACTGCTTTATCCGAGGTATACAGCGGATTATCCACGCCTGCATAGCCCGGTTTGCGGTCGTAGTTGCAGATCAGCACCTGGGGTGCTTCTGCTACCCGCAATACCGGCATACCGTAAATGGGGGTGCCTTCGGCGGTGTTGGCGGCGGGGTTGATCACATCGTTGGCTCCAATAACAATGGTGATATCGCTTTGGGCAAATTCGTCATTGATGTCGTTCATCTCATAGAGCTGCTCATAGGGAATATCTACCTCGCAGAGCAGTACGTTCATATGGCCGGGCATCCGTCCCGCTACTGGGTGGATGGCAAATTTTACTTCCGCGCCCCGGGCCTCCAGCGCATCGGTAAGCTGTTTGACCAGCGCTTGTGCCTGTGCCAACGCCATACCGTAGCCGGGGACGATGATGACCTTTTTGGCTTGGGACAGTACCGCCAAGGCTTCCTCCTTGTGTTGTTCCGGATCGGCGGCAGCTGCCGCAGTGGCAGGCTGGGCGGCTGGAACGGCCTGCCCTTTGGGCGCGGCCACGGAGGTTTTGCCCATCAGAATATCCGCCAGGCTGCGGTTCATGCCCCGGCACATGATTTGGGTGAGGATCACGCCGGATGCGCCTACAATGCCGCCTACCGCTACCAGCAGCGGCTCGGCAATGGCCATACCGGCAATAGAGCCTGCTACGCCGGAAAGGGAATTGAGCAGGGAAATGGTGATGGGCATATCCGCGCCGCCTACCCGGATGGCAAAGGCCACGCCGAAGAACAGGGAAAGCAGCGAGAGCAGCAGCATCAGGCCGATCTGCCCGGCTTTGACCAGCGGCAGTGCGATCACCAGCACCGCCACGGCTAGCAGGGTTGCGGTAAGAATGGCCTTATGGCCTTTCCAGATCACCGGATGTTGATCGATCAGCTTATGCAGCTTGCCAGCGGCGACAGCGCTGCCGCTAAAGGTGATCCAGCCTACCACCAGCGCCAGTCCGGCGGTAGTGACAGAAAAGGCGTCCGTCTGTGCCGCATCCAGGAGAAAGACCACCGCTACCAGAGCAGAGGCTGCGCCGCCGAAGCCGTTGAGCAGGGCTACCGCTTGGGGCATCTGGATCATTTTCACCTTGGCAGCGCCGATCAGCCCCAGCACCAGGCCAATAGTCAGACAAATCCACAAGGCAGTCAGGCTGATCAACCGGTAGTGGAGCATGGTAACCAGAATGGCCAAGGTCATGCTACAACCGGAGATGGTATTGCCCAGACGGGCAGTTTTGACCTTGCTTAGCAGAGAGATGCCTACCAATACGCCGATGGTCAGCAGGGCGCAAAGCAAATAATAGACCAGATTACTCATTGCGCTCCCTCCTCATGCTTGGTCTTGAACATTTTGAGCATCCGGGCCGTTACGCCAAAACCGCCGGCCACGTTGATCATTGCCAAAATGATTGCCAGATAGGCCAAAAGCTTGCTGCCGCTGGCCACTGCTGCACCGGCTGCGCATAAAGCGCCCAGCACCGTTACGCCGGATAAAGCGTTCATGCCCGACATCAGCGGCGTATGCAGCAGGCTGGGCACGTTTTGGATCAGCTTATAGCCGATCAGGGTAGCCGCCAGAAAAATCAGGATCAGCAGTATAGGCTGCATGGGGGAACCCTCCTTCAATTTTTTTGCAGAGACGCCGGGGGCGGTGAGAGCCCCCGGCGCGGTACTTGGATTACGGGAGCAAGGCTTATGCCAGGCCCATCGCTTCTTTGGCGCCGGCATGGACGATTTCTCCGTTGCGGGTGACCAGAATGCTTTTGACGATTTCATCCTGCAGATCCAGCGCTACATGGCCGTCCTTGGTGAGGAATTTGGTCAGATTGTAGATATTGTGGGCAAACATCCAAGTGGAACTGGTGGGCAGCATGCCGGGGATGTTCTTGATGCCTTCGATAATCACGCCGTGCACCGTGGCTTGTTCCCCGGGGACGGTGGAGGCGCAGTTGCCGCCTTGGTCGATGGAGATATCCACGATGACAGAGCCGGGGGCCATGGAGGCGACCATTTCATCTGTGAGCAGCACCGGCGCCAGCTTGCCGGGAACCAACGCGGAGCAGAAAATAATATCCATTTTGGGCACGATATCCTTGAGCACTTCCCGCTCTTTGGCGATCCAGTCGGCGGGCAGGGCGTTGGCATAGCCGCCCTTGGCGATAGCAACTTCGGCCGGAACACCCAGATCGATCACTTTAGCGCCCAAAGATTTGGCCTGTTCCGCCGCATCGGGGCGAATATCGGCGGCGTGGATCACTGCACCCAGCCGTTTGGCGGTAGCCAAGGCCTGCAAGCCGGCGACGCCTACGCCCAGCACCAGCACGTTGCAGGGTTTGATCATGCCAACGGCACAGAAAATCTGCGGGATAAATTTGCTCAGGTCGGAGGCGGCCATCAAAATGCCCTTGTAGCCTGCGCAGGTGCTCATAGAGGTGAGAGCGTCCATGTTTTGCGCCCGGGAAATACGGGGAATACCATCCAAAGTCAGGCCGATCACGCCTTTTTGCGCCATATCCTTGACCATTTGGTGATTTACGGGGGATGCGGGGTGGATAAAGGTGATCAGGTATTGTCCCTTGTGCATCATATCGATTTCCGAGCAGTTTTTAGCCTCGTTAAACAACGGTTCTTTGACCTTGAGGATGAGCTCTGCTTTGGCGTAAAGCTCGGCTACATCGTCCACCAGCACCGCGCCGGCGGCAGCATATTGGTCATCGCTGAAAAATGCGCCTTCTCCTGCGCCTTTTTCTACCAGAACGGTAGCGCCGTCTACCACAAATTGTTTGACGGTATCCGGGATCGCCGCTACGCGTCTTTCACCATGCATAATTTCTGTAGGTACGCCGATAATCATGATCGTTTCCTCCGTTTTAAATTATTTTTTATAGTTTTCGTCTCCGGGCGTCCCCGGATAGGCGAGGTTACGCAGTGATTATTTGCCTTCTTTTTGCGGTTGGGGAATGACGGTCAACTCATTTTTGTGGGTCAAAAACACGATAGAGGTACGGGTCAACGAAACGCCGTTGATGGTTTTAATGTCGTTGAGCACTCCAGTGAGTGCTTCCATAGAATTGGCGATGACTTTTACCAGAAAATCGTAATCGCCTGCGATATAATAGCATTCGGTAATATCGGGATGGTGTTGTACCTTTTCGATAAAATTATTGTTAAATTTGGGATGCTCCAGACAAATGTAGATGAAAGCGGCAATATCTTTGCCGATCAGCTTATTATCCAGTATCACCGTATAGCCGCGGATAATTCCTGCGTGTTCCATTTTTTTGATCCGCTCGATCACCGCAGAAACGGAAAGGCTGATCTTTTCGCTGATCTGAGAGGCGTTCATTCGGGCGTTCTCTTTGAGGCACATCAAGATCTTGATATCAATTTCGTCCATGCTTTCCTCCACAATAAATTTTACTGTAATATTCTTGAAATACAAAAGAAATCCTCTATATTCTGATAATTAGATATATATTTTTGAAAAATAGAATTATGCAAAAAATATTTCGTTTTAATATATAAAAAGACAGTTGTATCCAAAAAGATTATTGTTGTGATAAACTATTATCATAATAGACTGATTGCCACCAAAAAGAGGAGCCCTGCAAAATCAAAATTGCATTGGCTCCCATGGTCTATCCTGGCTGGTAAAAGACGAATATCATTGAAGACAAGAGCCAATTGTAATATGCGGAGTTGTAACAGTTGCGGTGAATTGCTCCAGCTTCTAGACGATAACCACCTGGATCAAGCTTTTGGCGCTATCCCAAATTATGCGCTGGAAATCAGGCTGGGCGTCCGTTTGGGCGGCATATACCGCTCATAATAGGCACTGTTCAGTTGACGCTCCTGTTCTCGGGAAGAATAATGCTCCTTGACACATAATTGAAGGTAGAAATGGCGTGTCTCTGGTGTTTTCAATCAAAACGATGCTCTCATTGCGGCTATTGGTTGGGTGGCAAGGAATAGTAATTCTCTAGTATTGCCATTTTTGGTCAGAAATCACTTGCATTGATGTTTTCGGTATTCATTGTGTCGCTTTCTTCATCCTCCGTACTGTTGAATGAAACTTTCCAAATTGTGGAGGAAGAATCATCTGACTCAAATGGGTACGGCTCTTCATCTTTTTCATATTTTGTGTTTGTTCCAAACAAGTCCTCTTCTCCGTACCATGTTGTACCGTACGCATAGCGTAACTCAAAATATCCGGTGGGCATATCAATATCCGCTGCACTGTTTGGCTTCACAAAAAAAATAATTATGTTGTTTTCTGAAAATACATCAACGAATTTCATATAATAGGCGCTAGGGCTATTGTTTGTAATTTTAAATATGCATGGCCTATCAGAATGTCTGCTATAAAAGATAGTGCCGCTGGATGGCATTGACTGTTCCATGAGAGCAGGTGTTGCTTGGGTTGATAATGCAGTAGGAGGAGAGGATGGATCACTGGTATTTGAGCTGGCGTTTTGGTATACCGAAGGAGACGATGTGGCGTCCAGAAAAAATAAAAAGGCAAAGAGAATACCCAATATCCATTTTAATGAAACTTTGTTTTTTTGTGGAGCGGCCTTGTTCTTGGTTGTCGATCGAAACGGGGTAGGATTTTCTGCAACAATTTCCTCCAAAATAGCAATATTCTCAGCTATTTTTGCTGAGAATTCTGGTAATTCTGCAAAAACCTTTTTGAGCGCCTTTAGCAAACGAAGGGCTATCTCTGTTTGTTGATAATTATTCTGTAGAATAAACGCCAGCCATTGCAATCTCTGAGCTAGTTCTTTGCTATCTTTATGTACCAACCCTTTTGATTCATAGTCTAATTGCAAAGGCTGCGCTAGGATATCCCATTCTTTTAATAAGGAAATGAGATCATTAATTGCAGCAGATAAATCAATCTCATTTAT
>CAYOVS010000091.1:6198-6943 GCA_964407445.1 uncultured Peptococcaceae bacterium | reverse complement strand
CAACTCTTTAAAATGGGTTGTCAACGAGATGGAAAACCGCTATTCCTTGTTTGTAGGCTCCGCCGTGAAGGATTTTCAAGGGTATAACAAGGCCAATCCGGATGCGCCTTTGCCCCAGATTGTGGTGATTATAGACGAGCTGGCCGACTTGATGATGGTAGCGCGGCATGATGTGGAGGAGGCCATTTGCCGCATTGCCCAGATGGCCAGAGCGGCGGGCATCCATTTGGTGGTGGCTACGCAACGGCCCTCTGTGGATGTGATTACCGGCTTGATCAAGGCCAATATTCCTTCCCGGATCGCCTTTGCGGTATCCTCCTATACGGATAGCCGCACGATTTTGGACATGGGCGGCGCGGATAAATTGATGGGTCGCGGCGATATGCTGTATCACCCTGTGGGTTCCAATAAGCCCATGCGGGTGCAGGGGAGTTATATCGAGGAGCAGGATATCAAGCGGTTGATTAAATATTGTACAGATCAGGCCGCGCCCTGCTTCTCCGAAACGGCTACTGCTGCCGCTGATGCAATGGAGAAGGTTGCAGAGCAGCAGGATGAGGATTTGGACGAGCTGTTTGTCGAGGCGGGGCGGATCATTATTACCACCGGGCAAGCTTCCACCTCCTTTTTACAGCGTAAGCTGGCTGTTGGCAATCCTCGCGCGGCACGTTTGATCGATACGCTGGAGATGAAGGGCGTGGTTGGCGGGCCAAAAGGCGCAAAACCGCGAGATATTTTGATGTCG
>CAYOVS010000091.1:0-6188 GCA_964407445.1 uncultured Peptococcaceae bacterium | reverse complement strand
TATATTTACTCAGCCTGGGTTGTGCAAAGAATCAGGTGGATGGGGAAGTGATGGCCGGCGCTTTGGCGCAGGCGGGCTGTACCTTGGTGGAGGACGCTTCTCAAGCGCAGGTGATCATTGTCAATACCTGTGGCTTTATTGAAGCGGCCAAAACGGAAAGCATCGCCGCTATTTTGGAGCTGGCCCAGCAAAAGGAAAACGGCTGTTGTCGGCTGCTGATTTGCGCCGGCTGCATGGCGGGGAAATATCGAGACGAGCTGGCGGAGGCGCTGCCGGAGCTGGATGTGCTGATCGCCCCCGGAGATTTTGCGGCGATATCCCGTGAAATTTTTGCCAGATGCCATATGGCAGCGGCACCGCCGGTTTTGCCCCAAAACAGCTATTTGCTGCGGCGGCGGGCTATGCCCGGCTATAGCGCGTATCTGAAAATTGCCGAGGGCTGCGATAATCATTGCGCATATTGCCTGATTCCCCAATTACGGGGAGGATATTGCAGCCGTCCCATGGAAGATATTTTGGAGGAAGCGGCACTTTTAGCGGAGCAGGGGGTACAGGAATTGGTGGTAGTTGCCCAAGATACCACCCGCTACGGTTTGGATTTGTACGGAGAGCGCCGCTTGCCGCAGCTTTTGGCGGCCTTGGCGCAATTACCACTACCAATGATCCGGGTTTTGTATTTGTATCCCAGCGATTTGGAAGAAGATTTGCTGCAGGTGATGGCGGCGCATAAGAATATTTGTCCCTATCTGGATATCCCGGTGCAACATGGAGATGATCTGATTTTGGCGGCGATGAACCGGCGCGGCGATCAAAAGCTGCTGCTGGATAAAATTGCGATGATTCGCCGTTATCTGCCAAACGCGGTATTAAGAACAACGATGATCGTTGGTTTTCCCGGCGAAACTGCGGAAAATTTTGCCAATATGATTGAATTTGTAAAGCAGGCTCGTTTTGATTGGCTGGGCGCTTTTCCCTATTATCAGGAAGAGGATACTCCTGCCGCTCTTTTGCCCGGGCAGATTTCGGAGCAGGTCAAACAGGAACGGTTGGAGCAAATTATGACGCTGGCCGCTGCCATTACCGGAGAAAAGCTGGCCGGATGGATTGACAGGGTGGTAACGGTTTTGGTAGAGGGCGATGCAGACCGGGAATATGCAGAGGGTTGGTATCGGGGGCGCAGCTATGCGCAAGCCCCCGAGGTTGACGGAATGATTTATTTTCGCGGCGGAAAAGTGCAGCCGGGCGATCTGGTGCAGGTGCGGATTACCCAGACGGAAACCTTTGACTTAGTGGGGGAAATGCTATGAATTTACCAAATCGTATTACCATTGCCAGAATTTTCCTGATCCCCGTGTTTTTGTTGGCTTTTTATTGCTTACCTTATGGCGAAGCTTGGTCTGCGATTATTTTTGCCATTGCAGCCGCTTCAGATGCTTTGGATGGCAACATTGCGCGGAAACAGGGTTTGGTTACAACGATGGGCAAGTTTATCGATCCTTTGGCGGATAAGCTGCTGGTTTTAACGGCGATGATCGCGCTGCAATCTCACGCCATGCTACCTGCGTTGGTGGTAATTATTATCTTATGGCGAGAAATTTCTGTGGATGGTTTGCGGATTTTGGCGGCGGATAAGGGCGAAGTGATTGCCGCTTCTAAATGGGGAAAGCTGAAAACGATGGGCCAAATTTTCATGGTGATCGCATTGCTTTTAAGCAAGCTGGCCTTTTGGCCGCAGCCCCTTTATACGTGGTTGTGCTGGCTTTTGGTTTGCTTTGCGGTGCTGATGACGATTTTTTCCGGGTATGACTATTTTCGCAAGGGCTGGAAATACTTAAAAAGCAATTGATTTGCGGCTGTGCGAGAAAACCGGAAGAGGAATGGACGATGGAACGACAAACGATTGTTGTGCAAAAACTGCTGCAAAAGCATCTTTGGGCTGCCACTGCCGAATCCTGCACCGGTGGTTTGGTAGCGGCTGCCTTGACCGACGTGCCTGGCAGTTCCCAGGTGTTTGGCTGCGGCGTCGTCAGCTACAGCAACGAGATGAAGGAACAGCTGCTGTCTGTAGACGCGTATCTGCTGGAAACTTATGGCGCGGTGAGTCCTCAAGTAGCCTGCGCCATGGCGGAGGGCTTATCTGGCTTGTCTGGGGCGGATATCTGTGTTTCTATCACCGGCATTGCTGGCCCGGATGGCGGTAGTACATTGAAACCGGTTGGCTTGGTTTATATCGGCGTTTATTGCAAGGGCTCCGCAACCGCATACGAGCAGCGTTTTCACGGCAACCGGCAGGAAATCCGCCGGGCTACGGTGGCGCAAGCGCTGTGCTTGCTGGAAGCGGCCATTGATCAAATGCCAGAAAAATTGTAGGAGTCAAGATGAAAAAAATAGTGTTACTGATACTGCTGACCCTTGCGGCAGTGTGTTTGTCTGCCTGCAACAAGGGCAGTTTTAGCGAGGCAGATAGTCAATTATACGAAAATCCAGCTGGCTACCAGATCCGTTTGCCCAAGGATTGGACGATGGAAAGCGAGACGGAAACCGAAACGGTTTTTCTCAGCGCCAATAAAGACGTCAGTCTGGTTGCCATCAATGAGCTGGGCGGGGTGGAGTATTATTCCTTGGCGGAAATCAGTGATATGTTAGCGGACAAAATCTCTAGCGAGTTATTTTCTTCTTATGGAACAGATGCTTATCAGCAAGAGGATCAGTGGTGTCGGCAGGTGTATAGCTGTCATACTCAGGCAGGGGATGGGTATTCTTTAGATATTTATACCTTTCGCCAGAACCCCGCTATTCAGTATTACCTTGTTTTTTGTGCGCCCATGTCTGTGTATCAGCAACAAAAAAGCGTGATTGATACAATTGTTGCTTCCCTGACCCAAACTGTTGATGAGGAAGAGCTGTATCAACTGACCCAGCAGCGTAAGGAAGCTGCAGAAGCAGCCGAACAGTCTGCCACAGAGGAAAATGCAGTGGAGGATGACAATACAGAGCCCGAACTCCCAGCGGAAGAGCCGCAACAAAATTTATAATTTTACTAAAAAAATCTTGATTTTTTTAGCCATATATGTTATATTATTTAAGCGCCAAGTGACAAAAATAGCAAAAAGTTTTTGTCATCAATATGCGGGTGTGGCGGAATTGGCAGACGCGCTAGATTCAGGTTCTAGTGGGGGTTGCCCTGTGCAGGTTCAAGTCCTGTCACCCGCACCATAAAAGACCGTCATAATTGATACAATCGAGTATCGGTTATGACGGTCTTTTTCTTGTTTTATGGGCTTTTCAGCGGTTTTGAGCGCAAAATATGCGGCTTCCGTTCGGGCAGATGGCCGGGCGGAGGCTATTTTGCTTTTGCTGGGCGGCGCGCCGCATTACCTTTCGTTGACGAGGAAGGTATCGTTAAAAAACAAGGTTTCGTTAACGAGCAACATTTATCTATGCGTCTACCCCATACTTAGCATGATATAGAGGGTGATTTTCCATCCGTGGCTACGTTAAAGGTATACTCCTTACTTATCCGGCTCCCTAATGGTATCTGGCGGTTTGGTGCTGTGCTTTGTGCTTTTGTGTTGAATTCCCCTAAATGCTTTTGCTGCTGGCGTGCCTTTGATGTGAGCGCGGTCAACTGCAACCAGCGGCGCTAATCAAGCTCTTTCAATGGCTTTACAAAATCAATATTTTACCCGTTTGGGTAATAGCCAGTTCAAACACGCGTGGTATAATAGAGTAAAATCACACGCAAGGGAGGCGGCGCTTTGAAGCTGAAAACCATCTACACCCGTCCGCGCTTGGACAAGCTCCTTGCCACCGTGACCGATTATTCTTTGACCTGCGTGGTGGCGGGTGCGGGCTATGGCAAGACTACGGCGGCGAATGAATATCTGAAAAAGGCAAAGCTCCCTTATGCGTGGGTGACGCTGACAGACGGCGACGCGGAGGTGCTGTGGGATAAGCTGTGCGCCGCTGTGGAGATACACAGCAAAACAGCCGCTGACGCTCTGCGCGTGCTCGGCCTGCCCACGGGCGCATGGGCGGTGTCGCGGGCGGTGAAGCTGGCGCGGGAAAACTGCAAGCACCCATTCATCATCTGCATCGACGATTATCAATTCCTGCCGGACGACAGCCCAGTGCATAAGCTGGTGGAAACGCTGGCGTTCGAGGACGTGCCGAACCTGCATCTGCTCATTCTCTCCCGGGCGCAGCCGAACATCCGGCTTTACACGCTCACCTCAAAGGAAATGGCGCTGTGCATCGACGCGGACACGCTGGCCTTTGACGTTAAGGAAACGGACGGCTATCTTGCCATGCGCGGTCTGCGGCTGACAAAGGGCGCGGTGGAGAGCATCCACGAGAGCAGCGGCGGCTGGGTAAGCGCTATCTACCTCTTGGGCGAGGGCGTTCGCGCCGGTGGCGTACTCGCACAAGGCAAGGGCATCGGCGCGCTGTTTGAGGAAAACTTGATCAAGCCCCTGCCGGAGATCGACCGGGATATGCTTTATCGCCTGTCCGCTTTCCCCAGCTTCCCCCTGGATATGGCGGTGGCGGCGCTGGGCATGGAGCGCATCCGGGAGGTCGTCGCCGCGCTCATGCGCGAAAACGCCTTTATCACCAAAGACGAAAAGGACGAGTACCGCTTTCACCCTCTGCTGCGGGAGTACCTATATTCCCACTGCCCGCAGGACGAGGCGCAAAAGGCGGTCTACCGCCGTGCAAGCCTTTGGTACGCGGCGCGGAAAGACCGCAAATACTTCTACTCGGTGGAGTATGTGAAAAAGGCGGACTGCGTGGAGGAATACCTTTCATATTTCAACAAACCCGACGCCAACCGTTTGAACTATTACGACATGAACGCCATCTGCCGCATGGCGATGGAGCTGCCGGACGAGCTGTGCCTACAATACCCGTTCCCGTATTTGCAGATCTGCTTTTATCTGCTGCTCTCCGGCGAAAAGCGGTACCGCCTGTTCGCGGGCAAGCTGCTCGGCATGATGCGGGAGCAGCTTGCCGAAAGCGATATGAAATACAGCAATATCATATTGGGCGAGCTGCTGGTCATCTCCCGCGTGACAGGCTTCGGGCAGCTTGAGGACGAGGGCGAACCGCTGGAGGATGCGGCGCGGCTGCTTGAGGGCAGGCAGTCGGAGATTCTCGACCCCTCCGACCCGTTCACCTTCGGTCTGCCCATGCTGCTGCACTCGGAGTTTATGAAAGCGGGAACGCTTGATGAAGCAGTAACGCGCTGCCAGTACAACCCCTATGAGCTGGTGTCCGACGGCTTCGGGCGGGGCAGCGAGCCGCTTGTCAAAGCGGAAGCGGCACTGCTGCGCTGCGACATGAAAAACGCCAAGCTCTATGCGGAGCAGAGCATCGTTGAAGCGACGGAAAAGAAGCAATATTTCGTTCTCGCCAGCGCCTATTCCACGCTTTTGCGTCGTGCGCTTTTTATGGGCGACACGGAAGCGGCGGCAAAGCAGCTTGAAAATCTCCGCGCCCTTGTCACCGCCGCCGCGCGTGAGCTGCCCGATAAACGGCTGACTGTGCGGATGCTGCGGGAGGCGCTGACCCTTGCCGAATGCTTCTTTGATACCTCGCTTTTGCGCCTTGGTGAAATTCCGCCGGATTTTCTCGACGGCAGCCATCAGAGCATCATGGCGGCGGGCCTCGGCGTACCGCAGATGTACGCGGCGCGGGCGATGCTGGCAACTGGCAATCCAATGGGTGCGCTGCGGCTGTGCGAGCGAATGGAAGCTCTGCCCAGCGTCTGTCAGAACGCGCGGCTTTACGGACTAATCCTGACCGCCCTGTGCCGAGAAACGCTCTCCGGCGAGGGCAGCGGAAACTCCGCGCTCATCACGGCGCTGACGGAAGCGCAGAGGGATGGCATTATTCTTCCCTTTGCTGAAAACCCGGACGTGCTGCCGCTGCTCGGTAAGCTGAAAACCCACTGCGGCATTGACGAGAAGTATCTTGCCGAGGTGAAAAAGCACTGCGCCCTCTACAAAGCCGTTGCACCTGATGCTCGGTTGGAAACGGGCGTTTCTCTTTCCGAGCGGGAGCTTGAAGCCCTGCGACTTTCTGCACAGGGCAAGACCCGAAAGCAAATTGCGGAGGTTTTGAACGTGCAGGAGGAAACGGTGAAAAAGCACCTCGCCACCGCCTACAAAAAGCTGGGCGCAAAGGGAAAA
>CAYOVS010000090.1:0-7104 GCA_964407445.1 uncultured Peptococcaceae bacterium | reverse complement strand
AATCAAATTCAGGTCAACAATACCGCCGGGATGACTTTTGAAGTGGGGCTTCGGGCGTTGCTGCGACAAGACCCGGATATCATCATGGTGGGCGAGACTCGGGACGCGGAAACCGCCGCCATTTCTGTGCGGGCGGCCATCACCGGCCATCTGGTCTTATCCACCCTGCATACCAACGATGCGGTTTCCTCCATCATCCGTTTAACGGATATGGGCGTTGCCCCCTATCTGGTTTCCAGCTCGCTGGTGGCGGTGGTGGCTCAACGGTTGATGCGCAAGGTTTGCCCGGAGTGCGGCTATGTGTATCAGCCGGATCAGGCGGAGCAGAAGATCATCGGTCAGCCGGTGCAGCAGCTGCGCCGGGGACGGGGCTGCCAGGTTTGCAACAATACCGGCTATAAGGGGCGAATCGCCGTGCACGAAATTGTGCTGATCGACCGGGAAATGCGCAATATGATCAGCAACAGCGCTACTATGGATCAGCTTTTTGACTACGCGGTGAAGCAGCAGGGCATGTCTACCCTGCGTCAGGAGGCCACCCGGCTGGTGTTGTCCGGGGTGAGCACCACAGAGGAGCTGCTGAAGACGGCCTACTACCAAGGGTAGCCGGGCGGCACTTCTTTTCGCTCTCTGGTTATGTGACTGGTCTGCGGCTATTTTGCAAGCTGGGTGCACCAAGCCTACCTCCGCGCAGAGCAGTACTGCCATACGGTTTCCGCGGCGATGTGGATATCACCGCCTTTGGCGCCTTTGCGACCACTTGCTTTACAGGATCATTTGGGATATTGATGGGAGGATACGGTATGTCTGGCGTGGAAAACCTTGTGGCTTATGCAATGGCCAATAAATGCTCCGATATTCATTTAACCGAAGGGTTTTTGCCGGTTTACCGGCAGCATGGCAGCTTGGTTACGCCGGAGGGTGCGCTGGTGACCGGCGAGCTGATTTTGTCGATGATTACCCGGGGCAAGCTGAACAATGATGGAGAAGATCTGGATTTTGCCACCTCTTATGCAGGAGGGCGGCAGCGTGTCAATGTATACTATCAAAGCGGCCTGATTACCGCTGCCATCCGTTTGCTCAACGATACCATTCCCACCATGGAGGAGCTGCAATTGCCGCCGGTGTTGAAAAAGCTGGCGGATGAGCCTCGGGGCTTGATTTTGGTTACCGGGCCTACCGGTTCCGGTAAATCCACCACCTTGGCTTCGATGATCGACTATATTGCCAAAACCCGCCGTTCCCATATTATCACCATTGAAGACCCTATCGAGTATGTGTATCATAACTCTCTGTCGCTGATTCATCAGCGAGAGGTGGGCAAGGATATCAGCTCCTTTGGCGCAGCGCTCCGCTCTGCACTGCGTGAAGACCCGGATGTGATTCTGGTGGGAGAGATGCGCGATTTTGAGACCATTTCGGCGGCGGTCACAGCGGCGGAAACCGGTCACTTGGTGCTTTCTACCCTGCATACCACCGGGGCTGCTCGCACGGTGGATAGAATCATTGATATCTTTCCGCCCCATGCCCAAATGCAGATCCGTGCCCAGCTGGCCGGCACCCTCAAGGGGGTGGTCACCCAGCAATTGCTGCCTTTGGCCAAGGGTGGCGGCAGAATCGCCGCTACCGAGATCATGGTGGGTACCGACGCGGTAGCCAATCTGATTCGTGAGGGCAAATGCCATCAGCTCAATTCGCTGATTCAGGCCGGAGCCGCCTTGGGTATGCACACGCTGGACGGATGTCTGGCGCTATATGTGAAGCAAGGCCTGATCCGCCGGGAGGTGGCGGAAAAATATGCGGCCAATGGGGCGGAGTTCCGCCAGCTATTGGTCTAAGATTGCAAAAACGATGCTCTTTTGGTTTTAAAGGATTGATTTTATGGAAATCAAAGAAAACAAACACGGTTTTACCTTGGTGGAAATCATCGTGGTTCTCTGTATTTTGGGGATTTTGGCCGCGGTGATCGTGCCCAGCTATGTGGGATATATTGACAGCTCCCAGGAAAAAGCCTGCGCTCTCACCAGAACCTATACACTCAAGCTGTATCAGTCGTATCTGCGGCTCAATCCGGGGAATACCTATGGGGATTTTGAGCGGGAAAAGGAGTATGGTTCCAATTTGGTTTGCCCGGCGGGGGGCGATTACGTTTATGTGGAAGCAAAGGGGGGCGACGGTGCCAAGCTGCGCTGCACCGTCCACGATTTAGCGTATGATGTGAGTCTGGACAAAAGCAAAATGAATACCACTACCCGGGAGCTTTTTGCTTCTATGAAGGACTTTTTGCAGATCTATCAACCACCGGAGGGCTATGGGCAGCCGGCATATTCGTATATTTTTGGCATCAGCGACTATAATTTAAAGAATCAGCCCGGTCAGGCTTCGCAGAATAAGTATCAATTTTGGGAAAGCTATCTAAACTATCTGAATAGTTCGGAGATCAACGCCGGTACCTTAGGCAGCATCAGCGATCAGAAGTTTTTCTTTGGCTATAACGGTACCGCTTATACCAAGGAGGTGACCGCCTGCTACTTTAAGCTGGGGGGAACTGCCTGGATGTATTATCCGGCGGAGGCTTGCAAGCCGGAGCTGCTGTGGCAGCTGGATCAAAGCGATCCCAACAATAACCATTATAATGACTATGTGGTCACCGTCAACGGCAAATCTGTGCTGGTACGGCCGGAGGAGGTAGCCAATTATCGCTAGTTTGAGAACCGCGTGGGCGGTAAAACAGGAGAATCCAAAAATGAATGGGGATACCATACAAGGTTTGGCGCAAACTGTGGATTTAGGCGGGGTGCAGCTGGGCGGCGGACAGTTTCAACTGATGGCGGGGCCTTGCTCTGTGGAAAGCCGGGAGCAATTACAGACGATTGCCAAGGCGGTGCAGGCGGCAGGCGTTTCCATCCTGCGGGGCGGCGCTTTTAAGCCGCGCAGCTCTCCCTATACCTTTCAAGGTCTGCGGGAGCAGGGGATCCAGCTGCTGCTGGAGGTTAAAAAGGCCACAGGCTTAAAAATTGTTACCGAAATCACCGAAATTCATCAACTGCCTTTGTTTGATGAGATTGATTTGATTCAGGTGGGCGCGCGCAATATGCAAAATTTTGAGCTGCTGCGGGAGCTGGGTTGCTGCGGCAAGCCGGTTTTGCTCAAACGGGGTATGGGCAACACCATCGACGAGCTGTTGCTTTCCGCAGAGCATTTGATTGCAGGCGGCAATAAACAGGTAATCCTGTGCGAACGGGGGATCCGCACCTTTGAGCACGCCACCCGCTACACCCTGGATATTTCCGCTGTGCCGGTGCTCAAGGCTCGCACCGGGCTGCCGGTGATCGTGGATCCCAGCCATGGCACCGGGGCGGCGGCTTTGGTGCCAGCTATGGCCTTGGCCGCGGTTGCCGCCGGTGCGGACGGACTGTTGATCGAGGTGCATCACGACCCTGCCGCCGCGCTTTCCGATGGCCCTCAGGCGCTGCTGCCCAGCCAATTGGCAGCTTTGGCGGGGCAGATCACGGCGGTGCGGCAGGCGGCGGGCTGGAGCAAGTAGACGGCTGGTTGCGGCGGCGTTTGCCGTTGTGGTCAGTGTCGACAGGGATAGGAAAACAAAGATGACGGAACGAATTGAGATTGCTACAGATCCGCCCTATGGGGTGCAAATCGGCGATGGCCTATTGGCTAGCTTGGGTCAGCAGATCCGCGCCGCAGGGGCGACTGGTGCTACCGGTGTGCTGGTGGCCGATGATCTGGTGCAAAAGCTGTATGGGCAGACTGCTGCGGCGGCCTTGGCGCAGGCCGGGTTTGGCGTTTGCAGCTATACCTTTCCCAATGGGGAAAAAGCAAAAACCCTGACTACCGTGGAGGCGATCTTGCAGGTTCTCTGCGCCAATCGGATCAGTCAGGGTGATTTTTTAGTGGCTTTGGGCGGCGGCGTTACCGGTGATCTTACCGGCTTGGCGGCGGCGCTATACCGGCGGGGCATCCCCTATTATCAGGCGCCCACCACCGTTTTGGCGGCGGTGGATGCCTCGGTTGGCGGCAAAACCGCTGTCAATTTGCCCGGTGGCAAAAATCTGGCCGGTGCTTTTTATCAGCCCCGGGGGGTTTTCTGCGATTGCCGCACCTTTGCCACGCTGCCGACGGAAATATTTGCTCAGGGCATGGCGGAGGTAATCAAGTATGGGATGCTGGCCGACGCCGCTTTGTTCGATTGGGTAAAAAGCGGCAGCCTGACGGTGCCAGCCCCTACCATGGTTGCCCGCTGTGTGGCCATCAAGGCCGCATATGTGACAGCGGATGCGTATGACCAAGGGCAGCGGCGGCTGCTCAATTTTGGCCACACCTTTGGCCATGCCTTGGAGCAATGCAGCGGCTACCGGTTGCCCCACGGGCAGGCCGTGGCCATTGGCATGACCATGATGACCAAAGCCGCTTATCGGCTGGGCTTTTCCCCGGTGGATTGCACACCCCCCTTGCGTCAGGCTTTGCAGGCCTGGGGCCTGCCGGTAGAAACCCCCTTTGTGCGGGAACAGATGTTGCAAGCGCTGGTGCAGGATAAAAAACGCAGCGGCGATTGGTTGACGCTGGTGCTGCCGCAAAAAATCGGCGTTTGCCAATTAAAGCAGGTGTCCGTGGCGGAACTGCCGCTTTGGCTGGACGCTGCTTGCTGAATCCAACAAAGCATCATAGAAGTATCACAGAAGCATCACAGAAAAGGGAACGATATGGCAAAAGCAAAAACAGTCTTTTTTTGCAGCGAGTGCGGTGGAGAAAGCATCAAATGGTATGGACGCTGCCCCCATTGCGGCGCTTGGAACACTTTGGTGGAGGAAACAGTCAAAGATAATAAGGCGGCTGCTCCGGGTAAGACCGCTTCTGTGGCGGCAAAGCCTCGGCCGCTGACGGAAATCAAGGCGGACGCAGCCCATCGTTGGCGTTTGGGCATCAGCGAGCTGGATCAGGTTTTGGGCGGCGGTTTAACGCCCGGTTCCTCCATTTTGCTGGGCGGTGAGCCGGGAATCGGCAAATCCACCCTGTTGCTGCAAGCTGCGGCAGCGATGGCGGCGCATGGACAAACCCTGTATATCAGCGGCGAGGAATCGGCGGAGCAGATTCGTCTGCGGGCAGAGCGCTTGCATGCTTTGAGCCCGGCCGTCTATTTGCTGGCACAAACCGATTTGGACGAAGCGCTGCTGCAAGCGGAGGCTCTTGATGTTTCGCTGCTGATTGTCGATAGCGTACAGGCGGTGTACAGCCCCCGGCTGGAAAGCGCCCCCGGCAGCGTCTCCCAAGTGCGGGCTATTGCTGCCGATTGTATCAGCTTTGCCCGGCGCAAGGGCTGTGCGGTGATGCTGATCGGCCATGTAACCAAGGAAGGGATGCTGGCCGGGCCCCGAGTGTTGGAGCATATGGTGGACACGGTGCTGTATTTTGAAGGGGAACGCTATCATAGCCTGCGCCTGCTGCGGGCGGTAAAAAACCGCTTTGGCTCCACCAACGAGCTGGGCGTGTTTGAAATGGCGGAGGGCGGTTTGCTGCCATTATCTACCCCCTCCGCCTATTTTATCGGCGAAAGGCGGGGGCAGGAAGCCGGATCCGCCGTTACCTGCCTAATGCAGGGCAATCGGCCTTTGCTGGTAGAGGTACAGGCTTTGGTATCGAAAAGCTCCTTTGGCAATCCCCGCCGCTTGGCGGCAGGCTATGATTTTAACCGGCTGCTGCTGCTGATCGCGGTGCTGGAAAAGAAGCTGGGGTTATCCTTGGGGGATAAGGACGTTTATCTCAACGTGGCCGGTGGCGCTCGGGTGGACGACGCAGCCGGAGATCTGGCGGCAGCGGCGGCCATCGCTTCCTCTCTGCTGGATCGTCCGGTACCGGAGGACGTGCTGCTGGTGGGGGAAATCGGCCTCTTGGGAGAGCTGCGGGCGGTCAGCAATCCGGAGAAGCGCTGCCGGGAGGCGGCGGGCTTTGGCTTTACCCAGGCGCTGTTGCCCCAGGCAATGGCCAAAAGCGGGCGGGAATTGCGGCTGCTGCCGGTGGCAGATCTACAGCAGGCGCTGACGATTTTGGGTCTGGTGCGATAAGGAAATTTTTCCTTCTGAACATATGGATAAATATTTTTTTGCGAATATCGGTAAATACTTGGATAAAGATATTGACAAGCAAATATTCCTATGATAAAATAACATTTTTAATTTGACAAAGGCATGGCTCTTTTGCTACAATGGTAGTATCCTAGGGGAAAAGCGATAGCGCTTTACGCTGTTGGGTCGAGCAGCGAACCAGGGAAAAACCAGGCAGGCTGCAAGCTTGCTGAAGGCGGAGAGCAGATATGTTTCATATTGGTGAAAAAGTTGTGTATCCGGTTCATGGTGCAGGAATTATTGAGGCGATCGAGCAAAAAGAGGTTTTGGGTGAGCTGCGCCGCTACTATGTGCTGCGGTTGAGCGTTGGCGAGCTAAACGTGATGGTTCCCGTGGATACGGTAGAAAAAATCGGTATGCGTCCCGTCAGCAGCGACGATACGTTGCTCCAGGTGAAGAGTATTCTTCTGGGAGAGGTGTCTCCCTGGGAGGAAAACTGGAATCGTCGCTACCGTGAAAACATGGACAAAATCAAAAGCGGCGATATTTATCCATTGGCAGAGGTTGTACGAAACCTGATGGTGCGGGATATGATCAGAGGGCTTTCTGCTGGGGAGAAAAAAATGTTGGATACGGCGCGTAAGATTTTGCTCAGCGAAATTGTCTTGGCGCGGAACATCCCGGCAGAGGAAGCGGCTGAATCCCTCAATAACTTATTTGCCGACCGTAAAGAACAATCATAACAATTCTTTTCATTGCTAATATTGCAAAAAATTATGGAAAATAACGAAAAATAGACAAAAACAAAGAAAGATAGTGCTTGCTTTTGCGGACATTTTTCTCTATACTTTATAAGCAAGTACTATCTTGGGCAAGAATTTTCGGCGGCCTCTGTTGCATGCCGCCGACTGCTTATGGAAAAATACAGAAAGGTAAGGAGGTGAAAAAGATGAAAAAAGCGGTATATGGTATCATTTGTTTATTATTTGCGGTAATCGGTCTGCTGGTGGTGGGAAGTTTGCTG
>CAYOVS010000089.1:0-7105 GCA_964407445.1 uncultured Peptococcaceae bacterium | reverse complement strand
ATCATTTGGATCATTATCAAACGCTGGACAATATTATCATTGCCTGTGATCAATATTTGCGTCAGCTTCCGCAAAACGGTTTTGGTGTGATCAACACCGGCTGCCCCATTTGCCGGGAGCTGCTGCAAAAGGTACCGGGAGATTTTGTAACATATTCTCTGGATAAAGCGGATCAGGCCGATTATTGGGCGGAAAATCTGAGTCATGATGATCTGGGACGCGCTTTTGCCGATATTTATTACCGGGGCGAGCTATTGGGACGGTTATCCCTTAATTTGCCGGGCAAACATAATATTGCCAATGCGATTGCCGCTGTTGCGCTTGGGCGGCGCTTGGGCTTGGATTTTGACCAATGTGTTGCCGGGTTGCGTCATTTTACCGGAACCGGACGGCGCTTTGAATGTCTTGGCGTGGTCAATGGGGTAAAGGTGATCGACGATTATGCCCATCATCCTACCGAAGTAGCTGCTACGATCCGTGCGGCGCGGGATGTGGCCGAGGGCCGTTTGGTTGCGGTTTTTCAGCCCCATCGCTATACCCGCACCCAAAGCATGTATCGGGATTTTGCCGCTGCGGTAGTGGAAGCGGACGATGTAGTGATTGCAGAAATTTATCCTGCCTTTGAGCCGCCGATTCCTGGGGTTTCTGCGGGAATGATTGTTGACGCGGCGCGGGAATTAGGGCATAATAATGTTATGTATGCGCCGGATGACGATGCTGCTTTGACCATCTTGCTGCAAAAGGTCAAGCCCGGCGATTTGTTGCTGATTATGGGGGCGGGAAATATCCGTCGGCTGGGTGAAAATTACGTAAGACAAAAGAGGAGGAGCTTCGGTGAATAAGGCCCAATGGCTTGCGGCATTGCAGGGTGTTTTTTCTCATCAGGTGCTGGTTGACGAACCAATGCGTCGCCATACCACTTGGAAAATCGGCGGTCCTGCGGATTTTATGGTTTTTCCGGCTTCGGAGGAAGAACTGAAACAAGGTCTGGCTTTGCTGGATAGTGAAAATATGCCGCGTTTGGTGATTGGCAACGGTTCCAATCTTTTGGTTGGCGATAAAGGAATTCGCGGCGTAGTGCTGAAAATGGGTCAGCCTTTTTCCGAGAGCAATTGGCGGGAGAATCAAGTGGAGGCTTGCGCCGGAATGCTGCTTTCTGCCTTGGCTTTAGAGGCGGCAGATCGTAGTCTGGCAGGTTTGGAGTTCTCTCGGGGGATTCCCGGCAGCGTAGGCGGAGCGATTCGGATGAATGCTGGCGCTTACGGCAATACCATTGGCGAGTTTGTCACCGAGGTGGAAGCCTTAACCTACGGTGGGGAAAAGCGTATCCTCAAAAAAGGGGAGATCACCTTTGCCTATCGGGATAGCAGCCTGTTTCAACTGGATGCGGTGGTCACCAGAGTGCGCTTGCAACTGCAGCCCGGCGACCGGGACGAAATTATGGCCAAAATTAAGGATTTCTCGCAAAGACGCAGCTTCAATCAGCCCTTGGAGTTTCCCTCCTGCGGCAGCGTCTTTCGCAATCCGGAGAACGATCATGCCGGGCGCTTGATCGAAATGGCCCATTTGCGGGGCGTTTCCATCGGCGGTGCGGCGGTTTCCAAGAAGCATGGCAATTTTATCATCAATCTGGGCGGCGCCAGAGCCTGTGATGTAAAAGCACTGATTCAGGAGGTGCAGGAACAGGTCTACGAATATTCCGGTGTCCGTTTGGAAACAGAAGTGAAAATGGTGGGCGAATTTTAAAGAAGTAGACCCATTGTGCTAAAATGGTCAGATAAAAAAAGGACTATCGCAGAAGCGATAGTCCTTTTTTGCGGTTGCACAGATTGGTTTGTGTTTAGCTTCTTAGATAGGGGTTAAAGCGTTTTTCGTAGCCAAGCTTGGTGGCGGGACCGTGTCCGGGGTAGACGATCAGCCTATCGTCCAGCTTGGCCAGCTTGGCCAGAGATTGCAGTAGTGCCTCGTAGCTGCCGCCGGGAAAATCAGTGCGGCCAATGGAGAGCTGAAACAGGGTGTCGCCGGAAAAGAGATAGTCGCTGCCCAGCAGGCAAATTCCGCCGGGTGTGTGGCCGGGGGTATGAATGACTTGCAAGGTCAGTTGGCCGATTGCAATGGTGTCCCCATCTTCCAGCAGACGATCAGCGGTTCCCCCTTGACAAGTGCCGCCTACCAGTACGGCTAGGGAAAGGGTAGGACGGGAGAGCATGGGCGCATCGTCCTTGTGAATCAGCAGCGGAGCCTGATAGTTCTCCTTTACCGGCTGATTGGCGCCGATATGGTCGCTGTGCCCGTGGGTATTAATGACCGCTTTCACGTCCAGCCCTTCTTCTTTGACCTTGGCAAAAATCAAGGCCGCATCGGCGCCGGGATCAATGATCGCGGCTTGCCGGGTGGCGGCGCAGGCCAGAATATAGCAGTTGGTGCCTTGATGTAGTACGGGTACGGTGAAAATTTGATAAGCTGCGCTCATGTTCATTACCTGCTTTCCAATAGAATAGTTACCGGGCCGTCATTGGCGATATTGACTAGCATATCCGTTTGGAATACGCCGGTTTTTACCGGAACGCCATAGGCGGCCACAAGTCTTAGATATTGTTGATAAAGCTGTTCTGCCAAAACCGGGTCTGCCGCTTGGTCGAAGCCGGGACGGTTTCCCTTGCGGCAATCCGCATATAGGGTAAATTGGGAAATGATCAGTGCTTCTCCGCCAATATCCAGCAGAGATACGTTGAGCTTGCCCTGCTGATCGGCAAATATCCGCAGATGTGCGGTTTTTTTGGCCAGATAGGCGGCGTCCTCCGGGGTATCCCCTTTGGCTACCCCCAGCAGCACTACCAGCCCCGGGCCGATGGCCTGCCGGTATTCTCCGGTACTGACTGCCCCTTGCTGCACTCTTTGAATCAATGCCCGCATTTTAGCTCTCCCGATGTTTTTTCTTTTTGTCGCCTACGCTGGTCACCCGCCGCACTTCCAATACATCTTTGATCCGGGTCACCCGCTGCATCAAATAATCAAATTGATCCGGGTTTTTAACTTCCATTTTTACAAAACAACTGCCTAGGTTGGTGCGCTTGTCCACGGTAACGTTTACGCCGGTGATGGTGGTTTTGGTCTCGGCCATAACCGCCAAAATATCCATGATGATCCGTTCTCGGTTGATGCAGATCGCTTCCATTTCCACTTGGTAAACGCCGCTTTGCGCGGAGCCCCAGGTGACCTCGATCAGCCGGTCGGCTTCGGTTTGCTGATAGCGCCGCACATTGGGGCAATCCTCCCGGTGTACGGATACCCCGCGTCCCCGGGTGATGTAGCCGATGATCCTGTCCCCAGGCAAAGGTTTGCAGCAGGAGGCAAAATGTACCATTACATCCTCGCCGCCCTTGACGAGCACCGCTTCCGGATTGATGTGCCTCCGTTCCGGCTTGAGCTCTTGCTTGATCTCCACCTTGGGCGGCTGCTCCCGCCGATAATCCTCTTTCAGGCGGGAAATGACATTGTCTGCCCGCAACGCCCCATCGCCCAATGCCGCATACAGGTCTTCCAGATTGGTAAAGTTATAGCGCTTGATCAATTCCTTGAGCTTTTCCGGTTTCAGCAGCAGGCTGGGATCCAGATTGTATTTTCTGCATTCCCGCTCCAAGGATTCTTTGCCCAGGTCAATGTTGTCGTCCCGTTTTTCTTTGCGGAACCATTGGCGAATTTTGTTTTTGGCTTGTTGCGTTTTGACGATTTTGAGCCAGTCCCGGCTGGGGCCGCTGCCCTTGGCGGTGAGGATCTCCACAATATCCCCATTTTGCAAAGGGGTTTCCAGAGGCGTTAGCCGATGGTTAATTTTGGCGCCAACGCATTGATGTCCCACCTGGGTATGTACGCGGTAGGCAAAATCAATAGAGATTGAACCGGCCGGCAACTCATACACATCTCCCGCCGGGCTGAATACATAGATGTTATCGCTGAACAGCGCGCCCTTGATGTTTTCCATAAACTCATTGGCGTCGCCCACTTCTTGCTGCCAATCCAGCATTTGCCGCAGCCATTCCACCTTTTTGTCAAAATCGGCTATGTTACTGGTGCCTTCTTTGTAGCGCCAATGGGCAGCGATGCCGTATTCGGCGGTACGGTGCATTTCCCAAGTGCGGATTTGCACCTCAAAAGGCATCCCATTATCGGCGATCAGGGTGGTATGGATGGATTGATACATATTAGGCTTGGGCATGGCAATAAAATCTTTGAACCGTCCCGGAATCGGCTTCCACATGGTGTGGATAATGCCCAGCACTCCATAGCAGTCCTTTACGGTGTCCACGATGACCCGGATGGCGTTTAGATCAAAGATCTCACTTAGCTCTTTATGCTGGTTTTCCATCTTATTGTAGATGCTATAATAGCTTTTGGAGCGGCCATTGACTTCGCTTTTGATTTGCGCCTTGTCTAAAGCGTTTTTGATAATTTGGCAATGTTCGTGGATAAAAAGATCCCGTTCTTCTTGGCCTTCCGCTATTTGTTCCTTCAGCTTGGCGATATCTTCCGGCTCCAAAATCGCGATGGAACGATCTTCCAACTCACTTTTGATCTTGAAAATGCCCAGCCGATGGGCCAATGGCGCAAAGATGGTCAGCGTTTCTTCGGCAATTTCGATTTGCCGCAGCCTAGAGTGGTGGGATTCGATAGTGCGCATATTATGCAGCCGATCGGCCAGCTTGATCAAAATGATCCGAATATCGTTGGACATGGCCATAAACATTTTGCGTAAGTTTTCCGCCTGCGCCTCGTGGCGGGTATTGAACTGCAATTTGTTCAGCTTGGTTAGCCCCACCACCAGTTCCATGGCTTCCGCGCCAAATTTTTGACCGATGACCTCCGCCGGCACGGTGGTGTCTTCCACTACGTCGTGGAGCAGCCCTGCCACAATTGTGGTATCGTCAATTTGCATGGAGGTGAGAATTTCCGCTACGGCTAAGGGATGATTGATATACGGTTCGCCGGAATCCCGCTTTTGATCTCCGTGGGCGGACAGCGCCAATTGATAGGCAGCCAAAATGCGTTGGCTGTCGGAGGATGGATTGTACTTTTTGACATTTTCGATGATTTGTTCAATAGTTGCAGTCATAATAACCTCTTTATGGTATTGCCCGTACAATTGCAGAAATAAACAAAGCGCCTTGAATTTGGACGTTGGACAAATGCAGGGCGCAATTTTGTTGGTTGTAGCCGTCCATATCATAAATAAAAAAGGTTATCTCCAACGCGAGGGCGCGAGACAACCTGATTTACTCTCTCAAGGCTGCTGATTAAAAAGTGTGATGCGTTAGTTGAATCCGCTCCAGCTCTTCCAGCAGAAATTCGTTCAGCACCCGGATGTAGGTGCCTTTCATGCCCAAGGAACGCACCTCCACCACACCGGCGGATTCCAGCTTCCGTAGCGCGTTGACGATTACGGAACGGGTAATGCCCACTTTATCGGCGATTTTGGAGGCAACCAGCAAACCGTTGGTGCCGTTGAGCTCGTTGAAGATATGCACCACTGCTTCCAGCTCGGAATAGGAAAGGGTGTCAAAGGCGATGCTGACCACTGCTTTTTGCCGGGCGGTGTCTTCCACCTTTTCTACCTTGGCCCGGAGAATCTCCATGCCGATGACGGTAGCGCCCAGCTCGGCTAAGATCAAATCGGATTCGTCAAACTCGCCGGTTTTGGAAAGCATCAGCGTGCCAAGTCTTTGCCCGCCGCCCATAATGGGGATGATCGTGGTGTGTTTGTCTTTGAGGAAGCAGGTGTTGTGCACTCCGAAAACACAGGCGCCTTTGCGGTCAATATTTACTTGGGTTTCTGTGGTTTTCAGCAAATCGTCGTTGTAGCGGTCGGGATAGTGGGCGTCCAATTTGACGATGTCGTCCATGGTGGGACAATAGAAATTTTCCATAAAGGTGTAGCCCAACACCTTACCCTTGCGGCCTAATATATAAACATTACTGTTAATGTTTTTGCAGAGGGTTTCGGCCATTTCCACAAAACTAATGGGGTGACCGGCGGCCTTTTGAATAATTTTGTTGATCTCCCGCGTTCTTTCCAGCAGGGTTTTCATTGAATCAGCTCCGTTTCTCGATAATAGGTACTAGTTCTTTATTTCCCTTCTCTTCGTAGGAAGGTTGGTAGATCTATATCGCCAAAACTCACAGGCTTGATGGGAACATCGGGAATGCCTGGAGTATGTAGCCGTCCGTTGGTGGCGGTAGCGCCACTGGAGGATGCGGCAGCAGCAATAGGATTGCGGTTATCAAAGCCGGTGGCGATCACGGTGACCTTAACCGCATCTTCTAAAGATTCGTCAATGCCAACGCCGAAGATGATCTGGGCGTCGGCGTCTGCCACTTCGTAAATGTATTTGGCCGCATCGTTGGCTTCCAGCAGGCTCATTTCCGGGCCGCCGGTGATCGAAAGCAGAATGCCCTTTGCTCCCTTGATGGAGGTTTCCAGCATGGCGCTGGAGATGGCGTTGGCGGAGGCGTCTGCCGCTTTTGTTTCGCCTTTGCCGATGCCAATACCCATCCAGGCCGAACCGGCGTCCTTCATCACGGATTTTACGTCGGCAAAGTCCAAGTTGATGAGAGCCGGCTTGCTGATCAGATCGGCAATGCCCTGTACGCCTTGACGCAGTACATCGTCGGCAATCATAAAGGCGTCCTGCATGGTGGTTTTCTTGTCCACGATTTGTAGCAGCTTGTCGTTGGGAATGGTGATGAGCGTGTCCACACTCTCCTTCAAATCACTGATGCCCATCTCTGCCTGTTGCGCCCGGCGACGTCCTTCAAAGCTGAAGGGCTTGGTCACTACGCCTACCGTCAGGGCGCCCATTTCTCTGGCAATGGAGGCAACTACAGGTGCGGCGCCGGTGCCGGTGCCGCCGCCCATACCGGCGGTGACAAAGACCATATCCGCTCCATCCAGCATCGCCGATAATTCGTTGCGGCTTTCTTCGGCGGCTCTTTTACCGATTTCCGGATTGCCGCCTGCGCCCAGCCCTTTGGTCAGCTTGGGACCAATTTGCATTACCGTTTCTGCATTGGAGTAGTTGAGGGCTTGTATATCGGTGTTGATGGCGAT
>CAYOVS010000088.1:0-7146 GCA_964407445.1 uncultured Peptococcaceae bacterium | reverse complement strand
ATTTGTTCATCCCATAGCAGAATAAATAAATTCTGTGTATGAAACACCCATTGAAACCGGGAAAATGAAATCATTTCATGGTTTGGTAGTGACATGCCTTCCTCTGTGAAACGAATTTGAACAGAAGGCATTTCGCGCAATCCGTCTAATAGTTGCTGCGCAGCTTTATCAAAAGAAGATGGTCGCTTTCGCCTGCGCCCATACCACAGATATCCCATTCCCATGCTTGTAAAAAGCACTCCCGCAATCAGAGGTGCAAGCAGCTTTTGGGGTTCGATTAACCCGGGAAGCAAAAGGAATACTCCGGCAATTAATAAAAATACTCCATAAATCTGATATCGGATACGTCTTTTTTTCAATACTTCTTCCGATGTTTTGCCTGCATTCAGTTTGTCGGTATATACCCATATTTTAGGATGCTTTTCTCGTGAAATCAACTCGGTTCTTTTTTCCAAAGCACTACTTATTTGTGTTTTTAGGGAAGTTGAATTACATGGCGTACACTGAAAAACAAATTCCATACAATCCTCCATAAAATATTAATCCGTTTTATCACGGTCAATTTCATCTGTTGCTGTTTACAAGGATTTTGTGCGGTAGTAATTTGATAATTCTACCATAGTAAGGAGATTGGTTCAACCGCTTTTGTATGAATATCTGAAAAGGAAAGTCCTTATCTTGAATTTATAGCCCCAACCTTTGAAACCATTCACAAATGGTTTTCAATGGGTCTTAGGGCCTGACTGAAATATGCTCTTGCTGGATAAAAAAAACCGCCCGCTAAGCGGGCAGCTGGTGATTGGTGGGGATTTTATTCTGCGGTGTTGTTGGAAATGATTTTGTCCTGATTTTTTTGCATATTTTTGCTGACCACATTGATCCAGTGGGCGCTGCTATTGCAATAGGTGACGCAGACCCCTTTGATGGTGCTGCCGTGGTAAAATACGCCGCTTGGGGACAGATATTTTACGGAAAGCATTTGTGCCAGCTTGTCTATGCAATCGCTGTAGCTGGAAAAGCGAACAAAACTACTGCGGCTTTTTAAGCCGGCCAGGTTGTTTTTGTTAACGGCCAGCTTGCTGGTGCCGTTGGCAGATTCCAATTGGCAGATGGCAATCAAAAACAGGGAATTGACGCCGTAAGTTTGCTCTGCGGCAGCAAAACTTTCGCCCAAACCGCTGAGCTTATCTGCCAGGCAGGCTTCCAATTGGGCGCCGGTATAGCCGGTTTTGGTGCGCATATCCTGTGCAGTGGAAAAAACATAGGAAAACTCGGGAAATTGGCTAAGGTCCAGATCTACAGTGGATACATATCCTTGGCAATTTTCCCAGAAAATATGATGCCATAAGCCATCTACATAGGCTTCCAGCACATAACAGGGAGAACCAGCTTCTGCTACATAGGTGAGAAAAGCATTGGTGGTTGGATGAGAATAGACAGGTACTGTATCCGAATTTTGCAAATAGTATGTTTGCGGCAGTTCTAGGGTAGGGGTTGCAGCCCAATCCGGTAGGTTTCCCTGGATATCTATGTCAAAATAGGGATTTTCCTGGGGTGGTGCATTTATCTCTGCAATTTCAGTGTCATCTAGTGTCTCTTCGATAGTTGATGTGGCAAACAGGTCTTGCGCATAGGGCTCGTCCGTTGTGGTATATGCGGGGATCATGTCGGAGATGCTCAACAGCAATCCCAGCAATAGTGCTGCCGCACCAACAAGCAAATGCTTTTTCAAATGGGCTTCCTCTCTTATTAGATATTGATTATACTAGATATTGATTATAACTGCCAGAAAATTATACTATACTTCGGTCTATTTGTAAAGTTTTGCTGTCTTTAGCTGGGGATTTGCTTTTCGCTGCAGATTTTGTCAGAAAGTATTTCCTATTGTAAAAAGATTTGTTATACTATGCTTATGAGATGTATTGCCGCTCCATTGCGGTTAAGGAGGAAGCATTATGATAAAAGCAATTGTATGTGTATCCAATACCGGTCATGCGCAACGATACGGCAGCTTGCTGTCGGCGGCCTGCCAGTTACCCTGCTATACGTCGGAGGAAGCGAAAACCAAACTGCACAAGGGTGAGGAGATCATTTTTTTAGGCTGGATGTGTGCGGGAGCGGTCAAAGGGTATGAAAAAGCTGCAAAGACGTATTGTGTCAAAGCGGTTTGCGGTGTTGGCCTGCGGCCTTTTGAAGCAAAAATCCTGTCCGAAATCAAAGAACGGCATAAAATCAGCGATACTCCTGTGTTTTATGTTCAGGGCGGCTTAACTCTGGACGAGCTACATGGGATCAATAAAATGATGTTTTCGATTGCCGGTAAAGCTTTGGCTAAGGCAGCTGCCAAACCGGATGCAGACGAGGAGGCAAAGCAGGCAGCGCAGATGTTTACTATGGATAGCGATTATGTGTCTGCGGAAAATTTAACGCCCCTGGTGGATTGGTACCATGCCCAAAAGTAATTTGCGTTTTGCTTTTTTCCAAACGATACCGGTCTTGTTGGGCTATCTTTTTTTGGGTGTGGCTTTTGGCTTGCTTGTTCAAAGAGCTGGCTATCCCTTTTGGTGGGCGTTTTTGGCCAGTTTGCTGATTTATGCCGGTTCCATGCAGTTTGTGATGATCGGTTTTCTCACCGGCGGCGTCAGCCTGCTTTCGGCGGCTTTGACCACGTTATCGGTAAACAGCCGTCATGTTTTTTACGGTTTGTCTTTTTTAGATACCTTTCGCGGTATGGGCAAGGCGTATCCCTATATGATTTTTTCGCTTACCGATGAAACCTATTCGCTGCTTTGCAGCGTCAAAATTCCGTCCCAGCTGGCAGGGAACAAAGTGCGCCTATATATTGCCCTGCTAGATCAAGGCTATTGGCTGTTTGGCTCCCTGGTGGGTGTGCTTTTGGGGGAAGTAATCGCATTTAACAGTACCGGTGTGGAATTTGCCATGACTGCTTTATTCGTAGTGATTTTTTTGGAGCAATGGCGGTCTGCGGAAAGCCATTCTCCCGCTGTGATCGGTTTCGGCTGCGGTATGATCTGCCTGGTCGTTCTGGGTCCCCAGCGGTTTTTGCTGCCCGCTTTGCTGCTGACGGTGGCTTTGCTGCTGTTGTTTCGGCAAAAGCCGCCTGTTCGGCATCAGGCGGAGGATCGGCAGGTGACGGAGCATGTATAAACAGGCTCTGGCGCTCATTGTCGTGGTGGCGGTTTGTACTTTTGCTACGCGTCTGTTTCCTTTTGTTGTTTTTGGCCGCAAAGGACAAATCAGTCCTTTGGTGCGTTATCTGGGGCAGGCGCTTCCTGCTGCGGTAATGGTGATCTTGATCCTATATTGCATACGAGAGTTTTCTTTTGCCGCTCCTGCCGCCTTTTTGCCCCAGTTGATTTCCATTGCAGTGGTGGTCTTGCTGCATTTGTGGAAACGCAATAATTTGCTCAGTATCGGCGGCGGCACTTTATGCTATATGTTGCTGGTGCAGTTGGTTTTTGTGTAAGCGCTCTTGCTGGTGAAGATGGATGCGGAGCGGCGGGTCTGTTGGGCGACAAGCGAGGCGCCAATAGCTTGGCGCACCGCTTTGGAATGGTGTAGGTGTGCGATGGAGTATGATCGGATACGGCAGGCGATATTTTTGAACCGCCCCAACCGTTTTATTGCCGAGATAGAAGTGGATGGTCAGGTGCGAGCCTGTCATGTGAAAAATACCGGCCGCTGCCGGGAGCTGCTGCTTCCCGGCGCTGGGATACTGGTGCAGCAAGTGGATTCGCAACAGCGCAAGACGGCCTTTGATTTGATCGCGGTGTGGAAGGGGCAGCGGCTGATCAATATGGATGCAGCCGCGCCCAATCAAATCTTTGCCGAGTGGTTGCCGCAAAGCGGTTTGCTGCCTGGGCTTTCGCTGGTGCGACCGGAATGCGCCTTTGGCCAAAGCCGATTTGATATTTATTTGGAAGCCGGGCCGTGCCGAGCCTTTGCCGAGATCAAGGGGGTAACCCTGGAAGAAAACGGCGTGGTACGCTTTCCCGATGCGCCTACCGCCCGGGGCGTCAAGCATTTGCAAGGTTTGACGGAATGCGTCGCCCAAGGGTATACGGCTTTTGCCGTTTTTATTGTGCAAATGGAATCGGTGCGCTATTTTGAACCCAATTGGCAAACCCATCCGGCGTTTGGCGCGGCTTTGCAAGCGGCGCAGCAGGCCGGAGTAACGCTTCTGGCGCTGGATTGTCATGTCTGGGAAACCGGTATTGCAGCGCGCCGACCGGTGGAAATCCGGCTGTAATGGCCGGCAAAAAAAATTGCAAAATCTCTTGACAGGAGTATTCCTTTGTGATAGCATAATTTTATAAAGGCGATGACGAAGACGGTTTTGACGGTGCGTCTCCAGAGAGTTGGCGGATGGTGCGAGCCAATGACAAAACGGCAAAATGACCTATCACTTCCGAGCTGGTGTGTTGAACGCTTCGGCTAGTAGATGCTCCCGTGGGTGCTACGTTAGTGCAAAGGGCTTGTTGGAGCCTGAGAGTGGCGTGCGAACGCAATTTGAGTGGTACCGCGGAGTAGTTGTATTCCGTCTCAAAGGTAAATCTTTGGGACGGTTTTTTTTATTGCCGCGCCAACAATATCCTTTACTATTAAACGAAAAGGAGAAAAAGAAATGGATGTACAGGAATGGAATGCAGAACAACAATTAAAGGGTGTTGCCGCAAAAATCAAAATGATGCGGGAAGCGATGGAAATTACGCCTGCGGAAATGGCCAAAAATACTGCTGTTTCCCTGGAGCAATATCAAAAGTGTGAAGCCGGGGAAGCCGATCTTAGCCTTTCGTTCATTTTTAAATGTGCACAGCGTTTTGGGTTAGATTGCGCTCTGCTGTATTAATTTTAGCGGCAAAAAGAGCAGAATAGGAGAATATTATGGTTGAGTTACAGGAAGTAACCCTGGAACAACAAATCCAGGACGTAGCTGTGCGCATCAAATCTTTGCGCGAGGTGATGGAAATCAGCGCAGAAGACATGGCCAAGACGACTGGTGTGTCTTTGGAGCAATATCAACAATACGAGCAGGGGAAAGCGGATTTTAGCTTTACCTTCATTTATAAATGTGCAAAACGCTTTGGCGTGGATGCAACCGATTTGATCAAAGGAGTTTCGCCAAAGCTCTCTACCTATACGATTACCCGCAAAGGCGGTGGCTTGCCCATTTCCCGGCGGGCCGGATTCAAGTATAATAATTTGGCGCCCTTGTTTCGCAATAAAACAGCAGAACCGTTTTTTGTGCAGATTCCCTATAATGCGGAGGAGCAAGATCAGCCGATCCATCTTTCCACCCACGATGGGCAGGAATTTGATATTGTTGTTAAAGGCTGCATGAAGATGCAGGTTGGGGATCATATTGAGCTGCTTCACGAAGGGGATACCATCTATTATAACAGTGGTGTGCCCCATGGGATGATCGCAACCGATGGCAGTGATGTGGAGATCTATGCGATTGTTTTAAAAGAGCTGGATGCAGCTGCGGAAGAAGCAGATGATTTTGCCAGCTTGGTTGAGAAGCAACGGCAGGCCCATCAGCAGCATGAAGAATGGCTGTATCAAAAATTTGTCGTTCCCACCACGGATGAAAACGGCATTTTGACCGATATCAAATTTATCGACCCGGAGCATTTTAATTTTGCCTTTGATGTGATCGATGCTTTGGCAAAAAAATGCCCGGATAAGCTGGCAATGCTGCATGTTTCCCGGGATAAACAGGAAACCCGCTTTACCTTTAGCGATATCAGCCGCTATTCTTCCATGACCGCCAACTATTTTAAATCGCTGGGCATCGGCAAGGGCGACCGGGTGATGCTGGTATTGAAGCGGCATTATCAGTTCTGGTTTTCCATTTTGGCGTTGCACAAGCTGGGTGCGGTGGCGATTCCCGCTACCAATCTGCTTATGGAGCATGACTTTGATTATCGCTTTAAAGCAGCCGGCGTCAAAGCGCTGGTTTGCACTGCCGACGGCGAAGTGGCAGTGCATGCGCAGGCGGCTGCCGCCAACTGCCCCACTGTGGAAACTCTGATCATGGTGGGCGAAAAACGGCAAGGCTGGCATGATTTCAATGCGGAATTCTCTGCTTTTAGCGACGTATTCCGGCGGCAGGAGGATACCCCCTGTGGCAGCGACCGGATGATGATGTTTTTCACCTCCGGCACCACCGGCTACCCAAAAATTGCCCAGCATAATTACAAATATCCATTGGGGCATTTCATCACCGCCAAATATTGGCAAAATGTTAATCCCGATGGACTGCATCTGTCGATCTCCGATACCGGCTGGGGCAAAGCGGTCTGGGGTAAGCTGTATGGGCAATGGTTATGCGAAGCGGCTATTTTTGTTTATGATTTTGATAAATTTGACGCGGACGATATCCTGCCGATGTTTAAGAGATACAATATCACAACCTTCTGCGCGCCGCCCACGATGTATCGCTTCTTTATCCGGGAGAATTTAGCCAAATACGATTTGTCTTCCATTGAGTATTCCTGCATTGCCGGGGAAGCGCTGAACCCGGAAGTGTTTGAACAATGGAAAAAGGCCACCGGATTAAATTTGATGGAAGCCTTTGGCCAAACGGAAACGGTACCGATTGTCTATAATCCGGTGGGCACCGTTCCCAAGCCCGGCTCTATGGGCAAACCCAATCCCTTGTATGATGTGGATTTGCTGTTGCCGGACGGCCGTAGCGCCCAAGTGGGCGAGACCGGCGAGGTTGTTATTCGTGCGGAACAAAATCAGCTTTGCGGTTTGTTCTTTGGTTATTATAATGCGGATGATAAAAACCGGGAATCCTGGTATGACGGCGCTTATCATACTGGTGATACGGCTTGGCGGGATGAGGACGGCTATTATTGGTATGTGGGTCGCGTAGATGATGTGATCAAATCCTCCGGTTACCGCATTGGGCCTTTTGAAATCGAAAGCGTGCTGATGGAGCTGCCTTATGTGCTGGAATGTGCAGTGACCGGTGCACCCGACCCCATTCGCGGTCAGGTGGTAAAGGCCAGCATTGTGCTGACCAGGGGCACGGTTGGCACGGAGCAATTGAAAAAAGAAATTCAGCAATATGTCAAGAAGAATACTGCCCCCTATAAATATCCGAGAATTATTGAG
>CAYOVS010000087.1:5692-7162 GCA_964407445.1 uncultured Peptococcaceae bacterium | reverse complement strand
CAAAAGCTGTTGCATAAAATGCAGGATACCATGGAAAACGGTGATCCTGAGCAGGAGATGCAATTGCATCAAGAATTCCATTTTACTATTTACGAAGCTTGTCTCAACAAAAGAGTAGAAACCTTGCTGAAAGCCAATAATGACTATATCCAGCTGTTTCGGGCATATACAATGCAGCTCCCAGGGAGGATGAAGCACTCTTGGGAGGAGCATGACAGGTTGCTGCGCGCTATTGAAATGCGTGATGGGGATTTGGCGGAAAAATGTGCCAGAGAGCATTTAGGCGTTTCAAAAGAAGCCTTTTTGCGGCAATGGCAGGGATCTTATCAAGAATAGCTATCGAATTTAGCGCGGTTCAGATTTTTTTTGGCAGATATGCGGAAAGGCAGTTTTTCTGCCGTATTTCTGTATGGATGCAGAAATCTGGAGCGCGCTTTTCGTCATATAATAGTATCATATTGTAATCTGTTTTTTGGATATTAATGTAAATGGAGTAGTGATTATGCACCCATTGGCTTTTCGGGATAGAGAAGTTATTGTGTTAACAGGTGGTGGCGGCAAAACCAGTACTATGTTTGCCTTGGCCAAAGAATTGGCGGAACAAAACGCCAGAGTGATGATTACCACAACCACCAAAATCATGACCCCGGGCCCGGATCAGGTGGATCGCTTATTAACGGGAGACAATCAGTATTTGCACAAGACTTTATCCGCCGGTATTCAACCTGGGGAAATTGTAGGCGTTTTAGCTGGAATAAATCAGGAATGCAAATCTGTTGGGATCGACCGGCAATTTTGTGATCAATTGTTTGCGGATAATTTAATGGATTATTTAATCATTGAAGGTGATGGTGCAGCCAGAAGGCCGTTTAAAGCCCCAGCCGCTCATGAACCTGTGGTGCCGGATTGTTGTACAACCTTAATCAATATCTGCGGGATTGATGCCTTGGGACAACCCTTAGATCAACAACATTGCCATAGGCCGGAATTGATAGCCGGGCTTACCGGGTTGCAATTGGGCGAGCCGATCACCATGCAAGGGATGTCGCAGGTAATCAACTCCCCGAATGGCGGAAAAAAAGGCTGGCGGCCGGGGATGCGTTTTCTTTCGGTCATCAATAAATTGGATTCTGCCGATTTATTAAACGAAGGTCGCAAGCTTGCGGCGGAAATTATTTGTGGCGGTACGGAGCAAGTGGTACTAGCGGCGGTAGGCAAAGGACATACTATCATCGAACAATGTTTTGCCAAGCCTGTAGGTGGGATTATTTTGGCGGCAGGCTGTTCCACAAGAATGGGCTGCAATAAATTGTTACTGCCCTGGCAAGGGCAAACCACCATTTTGGAAACGGCAATTGACCATGCCCTTGCTGCGGGAATCTCTCCATTATTTGTAGTAACCGGCGCAAACCGGGAACAAGTTGCCCCGATTGCTCTGTCTAAAGGGGTGCCGGTGGTGGATAACCGGGA
>CAYOVS010000087.1:0-5682 GCA_964407445.1 uncultured Peptococcaceae bacterium | reverse complement strand
CTATCTTTTGGGACAAAGCACCTCGCTGCAAAAAGGGTTGGCAATGCTGCCGGAAAATATGGCGGCAATGTTTATTTTGGGCGATCAGCCTTTGATTAAGCCGCATGTTTTTCATGGTTTGTGCAGCGCTTATCAAAACAGTGATGCCTTGATCGTGGCGCCTTGTGCGCCGGACGGAAAACGGGGCAACCCCACGATATTTGCGCCACAGCTTCGAGCAGAGATCAATGCGCTGCAAGGGGATGTGGGGGCAAGAAGCCTGTTTGAAAAATACGCGGCGCGAACTGCATTTGTTACCATGGCCGATCAAGCGGTATGTATTGATATCGATGATCCGGCTCAATATCAAGCATATAGGGGGTTTTGCAATGAGAGTAATGATTAAGGGAGCCGGGGATTTGGCTACCGGTGTAGCCTGCATACTGCATCAAGCTGGTTTTGAGCTGTTGATGACGGATTTACCTGCGCCTACGGCGATTCGCCGCGAGGTTGCGTTTGCGCAAGCTGCTTTTCAAGGCTCGATGCAGGTAGAAGATATCCGTGCCGATTTGGTTGGGGACGTGGGCGATGCCTTTGATGTAATTGAAAACGGTTCTATCGCCTTGCTTTTGGATGAGCATTTGGAATCCTTGCCGTTTTTTGCCCCGGAGGTGCTGGTAGAGGCTACCTTGGCCAAGCATAATACCGGTATCCATAAAGATATGGCGCCTTTGGTGATTGCGCTGGGCCCCGGTTTTGAGGCCGGTGTGGATGCGGATATTGTGGTGGAAACCATGCGGGGACATCATATGGGGCGGTTGATTACCGCAGGCCAGGCGCAGCCCAATACCGGAACCCCCGGAGAAGTGGGCGGCAAATCTCTTGAGCGGGTGTTACGCGCCACTGCCGATGGGGTTTTTGAGCCTTGCTGCTTTATTGGCCAGTATGTCAAGGCCGGCGAGATCATTGCCTATTGTGGAGGCGTACCGATGAAAGCGGAGATTGACGGCTATTTACGGGGATTGCTTTATCCGGAAATGGATGTCTTTACTGGAATGAAGGTAGGAGATATTGATCCCCGTTGTGAACAGGGGCATTGCTTTACCATCTCTGACAAAGCCCGGGCTTTGGGCGGGGCGGTGCTGACGGCAATCATGCAATGGCAAACACAACAGCAGCAGAATGGCAATTGCGGTTCCGGCTGTTGCTGCAAATAAGTAAAACAATTGGGAGGAATGCAGATGAACATTCGTGATTTTTATAAAGTAGCACAAGCGGAATCCACGGAGGGGGATTCCTACATGGCCACCGTTACCGATGGGGAATTGACCGGCAGTAAATCTTTGTGGCATGACGGCGGTTTGCTTTGCGCCTATCCCGGGGAATCCGCCGCTTTTTGGCAGGCTCAGCAAGGGCCGGCAACCGGCGGCTGCAAGCTGCAAAAAGTAGCGTATCAGGGCAAAGAATCGGAAATTTTTAGCGAACCCTTATTAGGCGGCGGCAGCAAAATGATTATTTGTGGCGGTGGCCATGTTTCTTTGCCGGTAGCCACCATTGGTAATATGCTGGGCTTTGACGTGACGGTTATCGATGATCGCAGCTTTTTTGCCAATAGCCAGCGCTTTCCCCATGCCAAAATCATGTGCATGCCCTTTGCCGAGGCTTTGCCACAAATTACCGGACAGAATAATTATTATGTAATTGTTACCCGAGGGCATCAATTTGATATCGAATGCCTGCGGATCATTCTCAAAAAATCCAGCGCGTATATGGGGATGATCGGCAGCAAGCATCGGGTGAAAATTGTCAGAGAAACCATGCTGGAAGAGGGCTTCTCCCAAGAAAAAGTGGATGCGCTGCATTCGCCCATCGGTTTGGCCATCGGTGCGGAAACGCCGGAAGAAATTGCTATTTCCATTTTGGCCGAGATCATTCAGGTGCGCAGCGCCGTCGGCGGGATCAGCGGCAGCGCCGCAGCAGAGCAGGCCTTGATGGAAAAATCCGAGATGGGTCAGGCTTTGGTAACGATCATCAAGCGCCGTGGCTCCGCGCCTCGTACTGCCGGGACAAAGATGATCGTGCAAGCGGACGGCTCCTGCATTGGCACCATCGGCGGTGGTTGCGTGGAAAGCGAAGCCATCCAAAGAGCCAGAGCTGCCATTGAAAGCGGCCTTTGCCGCCGCTATACGGTAGATATTACCGGAGCGGAGGCTTCGGACGAAGGCATGGTTTGCGGCGGAATTGTAGATTTGTTTATTGAGCCGCTGCAATAAGCAAGAAGTACTGCGGAAAAAGGAGAAATCATGAAAAATAAATTTGGCATAAAGCTCTTTACCGCTTTGGTGCTTTTGCTGACCTTGCTGACGGTGCCGGTGATGGCCTCCACTTTTGGCAATGACTTGCATCAGCTTTCGCTGGATATTGCTGGCGATACGGAATTGGCCAAGGGCGTGTATTGGAATTATGGCTATAATGATTATATCAGCGAAAATTATTTGCTGTATCAGCCGGGCGGCAGCGTTTCGGCAATGATCGGTTTTGGCCGGGATCTATATGGCGCGGCCAGCCTGCAAACAGCGGTAACAGTATTGACCGAGGCCGGTTATCATGTGCTGGCGGCGATCAATGCGGATTTTTTCAATACAACTACCGGCGTTCCGGTGGGATTGGTCATCTTTAACGGTGAGATCCTCAGCTCGGAAAGCAGTGGTTGGCAAACCATCGGGTTTAAATCCGATGGTTCGGTTGTACTGGGCGAACCGGGGATTGGCTATACATTATCAGGCAATTTTGGCAGCGTAAAAATTGCCAAGGTCAATAAGGAAATGTCTCCTTCTAATGGCGTTACCTTGTATACGCCTGCCTATTCTACAACGACCCATGCGGCTGTTGCCACCTATAATGTGGTGCTGAGCGTGACGAAAGGCCAGTTGTCCGTAGGCGGTCAGGTGCAGGGAAAAGTGGTTGCGGTGCAAAGCGCCTCTGCTGCGTATTCCATCAGTGAAGGTCAAATGGTGATTTCTCTGGCAACTTCCGGGGATAGCGCGGCGTTAGAAAAGTTAAAAGCGATTTCCGTTGGGGATACCCTGACGATCAATGTAAGCGATTCCGCCAAATGGCGTGATGTGGTATTTGCCTGTGGCGGCAGCGAACGACTGCTCAGTAACGGCAGCAATGTAGCTTCTGCCAGTACGGCAGCGCCCAGAACCGCTTTGGGCGTAAAAGCGGATGGTTCTGTGCTGCTCTATACCGTGGATGGGCGGCAGGCCGGTGTTTCTGCCGGCGCTACCTTTGCGGAAACCGCTGCCCGTATGGCGGAGCTGGGCTGCGTAGACGCGGTCAACCTGGATGGCGGCGGCTCCACGACCCTGGGCACGGTGTTGCCGGGAAACAGCTATGGTACCCTTACCATTATCAACAGCCCTTCCGGCGGCGCTTTGCGCTCCTGTGGGGATTATATTTTTCTGGTCAACAACGCCAATGACAGCGGTTCGGCAAAGCATTTGCATTTGTATCCCTACGAATTTCAGGTTTTAGCCGGTAGCACGGTGCCCGTAACCATCAAGGCCACCAACGCCAATTATTATCCGGTGGAATTGCCTGATGAGCCGCTGATCGACGTTCCTTCCTCCTTGGGGCAATGGAACAACGGTTCTTTTGTTGCCGCCTGGCAGAACGCTACCGGTACCATCAGCGCCAGCGCCGGATCGGCCAAAGGCAGTGTGGATGCAAGAGTTCTCACCACCCCGGACAGCATTGCCCTCTATAAGGAAAGCAATTTGAAAACCAAAGTAACCAGCATCAGTCTAAATGCCGGTGAAAGCGTGGATTTAAAGGCGGTATCTCTATATCAGGGGATGGAGCTGTATTCCAGCGATGACGCCTATGCCTGGCAGGTGAACGGCAGCATCGGTTCTGTGAACCAAAGCGGCGTTTTTACCGCCAATGCCTATGCCGGTGGCAGTGGTACGGTTGTGGTTAGCGCCGGGGGGAAGACAGCTTCGATTTCCGTAACTGTTACAGCTTCTGCTGCCATGGGCGGTTTTGGCTTGTTGGAAAATTTTGAGGACCAAAATAGCTTTTCCAGCGCGGCTGGCATTACAACCGGCAGTAATGGCGATAAAACCTATGTGAAATATGGCAAGAAATCCTTGCGTTTGGATTATGATTTCAGCGCGGCGCCTTTGGACAGCATGACCGGTGCGGCTGCGGTGGTTGTAACTGCTGCTGCCAATGTGCATTTTGTTTCCGGCGGCGGCTATCTGACGCTGTGGGTGTATGGTGACAACAGCGCCAATCAGCTTACGGTTACCTTTACCACTGCTTCCGGCGTTACGGAATGCATGGCTGTGGTATTGAACTTTAGTGGCTGGCAAGGCATTTCTGTGGCGGTTCCTGCGGATGCTACCGGTATTTCTGCCGTTAATTTGCGGGGTGTTGGCAAGGGAACGATTTATCTGGATCATCTGATGCTTGGCACTGGGTCTGCAATAGATAGCCAAGCGCCGGTCATCAATATTACCGGATTTGGCAATACGCAGCTGACCGCCAGTGTCCGAGATTTGGTGGATAGCGCGCTTACAAAAGAGAATCTATCTGTTACACTGGACGGAACCGCGCAAAGCTTTTCCTACGACAGCGCCAGCGGTTCTCTGAACGCTACAATTGTGATCAAAGACGCCAACAGCCACATTATCAGCGTCATTGCCCGGGACAGCTCCGGCAATCTGGGCAAGGCTTCCTATACGGTAGCCGCTGATGCAGGCGTTGCCGCTGTCTTTGTGGATATGGACGGGCATTGGGGCAAAAGCTACACGGAATATCTATATCATCAGGGCATTGTCAGCGGCATTGAAAGCAAAAAGGGTCTGACCTATCAGCCCGATAGCAAGCTGACCCGCGCCCAGTTTGCGGTGATCATGGCCAACTGGCTGCATATTGACGCAACCGCGTATGCCTCGGTGGAGATGCCCTTTGCCGATAAAGCCTCCATACCGTCTTGGGCTGCCAATCAAGTAAAGGCCATGTACAAGCTGGGGGTTATCAGCGGTTACGGCAGCGGCAGCAACTTGCAGTTCCGGGCAGGCAATCAGATCACTCGCGCGGAAGCCCTGACGATGATCGGCCGGGTGCAGGAACGGGGCTATGGGGAAAAGGAGCTGAGCTTCAGCGACGCCGGGGATGTGCCGTCCTGGTCTCTGCCCTTTGTGAAAACGCTGGTCAGCCAGGGTGCGATTGGCGGCTACAATAATAAACTGTTGCCCAATCAGCCCATTACCAGAGGGGAAATTGCCAAAATAATTTATACCCTGCTTTAAGCAGTGGTTTCAGAATCTATCTTGAATTCAAAGGATGGCAGATATGAGAATAATCCATTTTGCCGGCGGCGGTGATATTGGCGGCGCTAAAACCCATATATTATCTTTAGGCAAAGAGCTTTCTGCGGAAAATGACTATTTGCTAGTCAGCTTTCGTAAAGGGCCCTTTGCGGACGAAGCTAGAGCCTTGGGGTTGCAGGTTTTGGAGGTGGAAAAAAGCTGGAATGTTTTTGAGTGCCTGCAAAAAGCCTTGCAGGCAGCGGATCAGTTTCATCCCGATGTGATTCATTGTCATGGGGCGAAAGCCAATATGATGGGGGTGATCGTCAAGAAATTGCGGCATATTCCCATTATCACTACTGTGCATTCCGATCCCAAGCTGGAC
>CAYOVS010000086.1:0-7168 GCA_964407445.1 uncultured Peptococcaceae bacterium | reverse complement strand
AAAATTACGGCGTATTTTGGGTAAAATACAAGGATGCAAAGAAATCACGCAGCAAGAAAAACACAAAAACAGCGGTGTAAACCGTTAAAAGCAACCAGACAAAAAACGATCTGAGAGAAGGATCAAACAATGAACATTGCGGAAGTAAGCAAAAAATATGGGCTAACTGCGGACACGCTGCGCTATTATGAACGGGTAGGCATGATTCCCCCTGTCAACCGTACCGCAAGCGGCATACGGGATTACACCGAGACCGATTGTAGCTGGGTGGAGCTGGCCAAGTGTATGCGAAGCGCCGGTCTGCCGGTAGAGGTGATGATCGAATATTTACAGTTGACTCAACAGGGGGATGAAACAATCCCTGCCCGACGGCAGCTGCTGGTTGACCAGCGGGAGCAGCTGGAACTGCAAAAGCAGAACATTGAAAGCACCCTCTCCCGGCTGGACTACAAAATTTCCCGCTACGACGAAGCAATCAAAACCGGCGTGCTTTGCTGGGAATAACGCTAACAGATCCCTTTATTTTCAAATCCATTTACAAAAAGGAGAAGCACAGATGATCAACAAAAACTTTCAAAATTTGAGCTTGTCTACTCTGGGCATGGGCGCCATGCGCCTGCCAGTGATAGACGGCGATGATTCTCGCATTGATGCAGCAGCCTTCCAAGAAATGGTGGACTACGCCATGGCGCAGGGCGTCAATTACTACGATACGGCTTGGGGCTACCACAATGGCCAATCGGAAATCGTCATAGGCAAGGCACTGAGCCGGTATCCCAGAGAAAGCTTTTATCTGGCGGACAAATTTCCCGGGTACGACCTTTCCAATATGGACAAGGTAGCGGAAATTTTTGAACAGCAGCTGCAAAAATGCGGCGTGGCGTATTTTGATTTTTATCTATTTCACAATGTATGCGAAATGAACATTGACGCGTATTTAGATGAAAAGTACGGCATTCTTGCCTATCTGCTGGCGCAAAAGGAAAACGGCCGGATTCGTCACTTGGGCTTTTCCGTCCATGGCAGCCTTCAGGTGATGAAACGCTTTTTAGATGCTTACGGCAGGCATATGGAGTTTTGCCAGATCCAGCTAAACTATTTAGACTGGACCTTTCAGGAAGCAAAGGAAAAAGTGGAGCTGCTAAGGGAATACAAAATCCCCGTTTGGGTGATGGAACCGCTGCGGGGCGGGCGGCTTGCTGCGCTATCTGCTGCGGATACCGCAGCCTTGACCGCACTGCGCCCCGATGAAAAAATCCCGGCCTGGGCCTTCCGCTTTCTGCAAACCATCCCTCAGGTTACCGTGGTGCTTTCCGGCATGTCCAACTTTGGGCAACTGCAAGAAAATATCGCCACCTTTGCAACCGCCAAGCCGCTCCATGCAGAGGAAATGAGCACCCTGCTAAAGATTGCCGACAATATGCTGAAAAAGAAAACCCTTCCCTGCACCGCCTGCCACTATTGCACCAGCCATTGTCCCCAGGAGCTGGATATTCCCTGGCTGCTCTCGCTCTACAATGAACATTCCTTCACCGAGGGGGGCTTTCTTGCGCCTTTCGCCTTGCGGTCTGTTACAGAAGATAAGAAACCCGGCGCCTGTATCGGTTGCCGCAGCTGCGAGGCGGTCTGCCCCCAGCAAATCAAGATTTCGGAAGCGATGGCAGATTTTGCCCAAAAGCTGGAAGCCTGATTATCCCAACCACAACACGCCTAGGCAGGAAAAAAATTGCAATCTGCCATGGCCTACATCGACACTTGCCAAATTCTATCCTCTTTATTGACAAGAGCAATTTGTTATATTATAATAAGCGAGACAATTTCATATCAAAAGATAGCGACTGCATGAATCTATGTCAGGCGAAATAAAGGGAATCAGGTGCGAATCCTGAGCAAGGGACATTACTGTGATAAGCCGAAAGGCTTTAAGCCAGGTAACTTTACCTATCTTTCACAACTACTATTGTGAGTTACTTTTGCTTTGTGAACCCTGAAGGAATGTAACAATTTTCAGAACCTGAAAATTAAGACACATTTCTTTTTGAAATGTGTCTTTTTTTATGGATCAGCAACCATTCTGTTTTGAAAATGCTTTTCCTTTGGGGAGAACTTAGAATTAATTTAATTTCGGAGGGAAAGAGAATGAAAAAAATTTTATGTGTGCTGATGGCCGCTCTGATGGTAGGGTTCCTCTTTGCAGGCTGCGGTACAACCGAAACACCGGCAACAAACGATGACCAATCTGCGGGAACGACAGAACCTGCAGATCCATCTGCGGAAGGCACCAAAGCAATCCTTGTGGTCAGCTTTGGCACAAGCTACAACGACAGCAGAGATCTTACCATCGGCGGGATTGAAAATGCAATCACTGCGGCTTTTCCCGATTATGAGGTGCGCCGGGCCTTTACCGCCCAGACCATCATCGACATTTTAAAAGACCGTGAAGGGATTACAATCGACAATGTGGCAGAAGCAATGGACAAACTGGTTGCGGATGGCGTATCTACCCTGATCATCCAGCCCACCCATCTGATGAACGGCTATGAATATGATGATATCGTTGAAGATGTCAATAAATATGCGGATAAATTTGATAGTCTTGTAATCGGTGAGCCTTTACTTACCAGTGATGATGATTTTACAAAGGTTATCGACGTAATCACGGCGGAAACCGCTTCCTACAGCAACGAGGAAACTGCGGTGGTCTTTATGGGGCATGGCACAGAGCACGAAGCCAATGCGGTATACCCCAAAATGCAGGAAATGCTCACGGCGGCAGGCTACAATAATTACTTCATCGGCACAGTGGAAGCAACACCCACGCTGGAGGACGTTCTCAAGGCAGTTCAGGACGGCGGATACAAAAAAGTGGTTCTGGAAGCGCTGATGGTGGTAGCCGGCGATCATGCCAATAACGATATGGCCGGTGATGAAGAAGACTCCTGGAAATCCGCATTTGAAAAAGCTGGCTTCGAAACCGAATGCATCCTCAAGGGGCTGGGTCAATTTGAAGGCATCCAGGCCATCTATGTAGAGCATGTGCAAGCAGCTATTGACAGCCTGGCCAAATAATAACTGCTGATCTGCAAACCCCATGTCGGTTCTGAATTTATAAAGTATATATTATCCATTGCGCATCCCCCAAAGCTTGCAAAGGATGCGCAATGGGTATCTAAAAAGGAGAAAATAATGAAAAAAATCGTAACTGTAGTCTTTCTGCTGGTGTTAATCAGCGCAATGCTGGTGGGCTGCGGCAATGCCGCAACAGACCCCGCAACCGATCCTGCAACAGACCCTGCAACCGATCCTGCAACCGATCCTGCAACCGATCCTGCAACAACAGATGAAAACGGCACCGCCACAGAAGCACTGACTCCTGTTCTTGCCGATCAGCTCAACGAGGGCGCCTATAGTATCACAGTGGAGTCCAGTTCCTCAATGTTTAAAGTTGTTGACGCGCAGCTTACCGTAAAGGAAGGCCAAATGTCTGCCGTGCTGACCTTGAGCGGCACCGGATATCTTAAGCTGTACATGGGTACCGGCGAGGAAGCCTTAGCCGATACGGAAGATCACAGCATCCCCTTTGTAGAAAACGCGGAAGGCCAATATACTTATGAGATTCCTGTGGCAGCCCTTGACCAGGAAATCAATTGCGCGGCCTGGAGCGCCAAAAAAGAACAATGGTATGACAGAGTTTTGGTATTTCAATCCGCTACCCTGCCCCAAGAAGCATTCGTAGCACAACAATAATAGAACAATGGCTATATGCGGCGGAAAACCAGGGTTCGCCTGGTTTTCCGCCGACCCGCCTGTGGAGAAAAATGAAAACAAAATTGTGCTTGATCACACTTGTTATTTTTTTGCTGCTGCTGTTTCCGCTGAGCGCTTTTGCGGCGGATGCACCTGCGGACGGCGAATATACGGTTGCGGTAACACTTTTGGGCGGTTCCGGGCGCGCAACGGTCAATAGCCCTACTGCGCTACAAGTAATAGACGGCAAAATGACCGCCACGATCCTTTGGGACAGCCCCAACTATACTTATATGCTTGTGGATGGGCAGAAATATTTTGCAGAAAAAGCAGACGGCAACGCCATGTTTACCATTCCCGTCAGCGCTCTGGACACCAATCTTGCGGTAAGCGCGGAGACCACCGCCATGAGCGAACCCCATGTAATCGACTATACGCTCCGCTTTGATGGCGCAACCCTGCAAACCAAAGGCGCCGCCACCATGACAATCCCCATTCTGGCCGGAGTTGTGGTCGTGGCAGCAGGTATCGCAATTGTTGTGTGGAAAAAAAGGAAAAAAGGCTGAAGATATGAAGACCAAAAAAGGCATCGTATTGGGCATTTGCTGCTGCTTCCTTTTGTCAGGACTATTTGGCTGTGGGGCAGAATCAGAAACAATGAATACCCAGCTTGGCAATGGTTGGCAGGCCGATCATAGTCTGGCGTTGCAATATGCCAAGAATTTCAATGTAGACTATTATGATGGCGGTTACGCACTGATCAGCATCAGCGACGGCAGCCGTTACCTTGTGGTTCCGGAGGGGCAAGCGATTCCGGAAAATATGGACAGTGAGATCGTTGTGCTGCAACAGCCCCTGCACAATATTTACTTGGTGGCAACCTCGGCCATGTGCCTTTTTGACGCCATTGATGCTTTGGATAGCATCACCCTGTCCGGCGCCAAAGCCGAAGACTGGTATGTAGAAAACGCCAGGGCTGCCATGGAAAGCGGCAAAATGGTATATGCAGGCAAATACAATAAGCCGGACTATGAGCTGATCTTGGCGCAAAATTGCACCCTTGCCATTGAGTCAAACATGATCAACCATACCCCCGATGTAAAAGAAAAACTGCAAACACTGGGGATATCGGTATTAACAGAGCAATCCAGCTATGAAAAGCACCCCCTGGGACGCACCGAATGGATCAAGCTGTATGGAGTGCTGATGGGCAAGGAAGAACAGGCAGAAAAGCTTTTTGAGGAACAGAAGGCCTATCTGGACAGTGTAGAGGGGCTTGAAAGCACAGGAAAAACGGTAGCGTTTTTTTACATTAATTCCGCAGGCTCGGCTGTTGCCCGGAAATCCGGGGACTATGTGACAAAAATGATCCAATTGGCCGGCGGCAAATATGTTTTTGATGCTCTTGGCGACCCGGAAAAAGTCAACTCCACCGTTACGCTGGAAATGGAAGAGTTCTATGCCACAGCAAAGAACGCGGATTTCATTATCTATAACAGCACCATCGACGGGGGCGTGGAAACGCTGGCAGATCTAATCGCCAAAAACCAGCTGCTTGCGGATTTTAAAGCGATACAAAACGGAAACGTATGGTGCACCAGTGAAAATCTGTTTCAGGAAACAACACAGCTTGGCCTGATGATCTCGGATATTCACAAAATGCTCGTATCAGATGAGGAATTGACCCAACTAAATTTCATGTCGAAATTGAAATAGCGGAAAAGACAGGTATTTTGCATGATGCTTGAGAGCGCAAAGATAAAATCACGATATATCATAATTTTTACAGCATTGATCATAACCCTGATCGCGCTGCTCTTTCTGAACCTTTGCATCGGCAGCGTTTCCATTTCGCCAACGGAGATCTTTCAGGCGCTGATGGGACAAACCGCAAAAAACACCAATCAACAGATCATTTGGCAGATTCGCTTGCCCCGGCTTATCGCCGGATGCATCCTCGGCGGGGGGCTGGCACTTTCGGGTCTGCTTTTGCAGATCTTTTTCAACAATCCCATTGCCGGCCCGTATGTACTGGGCATCTCCTCCGGGGCAAAGCTGACTGTTTCCATCATGATGATCGCCGTTTTGGGCACATACAAGGCAGTCAGCTCGGCTGCATTGATCGGGTCGGCCTTTGTGGGCGCGATGATCTCCATGGGGTTTGTGCTGCTGATGGCAAGAAGAGTACGCAGAATGTCGATGTTGATCGTCAGCGGGGTCATGATCGGCTACATTTGCTCAGCCATCACCGATTTTATCATCACCTTTGCCGACGACGCCAATATCGTCAACCTGCACAACTGGTCTTTGGGCAGCTTTTCCGGGATTGCCTGGGACGATGTTGGCGTGATGACGGTTGTGGTGCTGATCTGTTCCCTACTGGTATTTTTTATGTCAAAGCCCATTGGCGCCTATCAACTGGGGGAAACCTACGCGCAAAACATGGGTGTGAATATCAAGCTGTTCCGGGTGGTGATCATCCTGCTTTCCAGCTTGCTTTCCGCCTGCGTTACCGCATTTGCGGGGCCCATCTCCTTTGTGGGGATCGCCGTACCTCATCTGGTAAAGAGCTTTTTTAAAACGGCAAAGCCGCTGATCGTCATCCCCGGATGCTTCTTGGGAGGATCGATCTTCTGCCTGTTTTGCGATCTGATCGCCCGCACGGTCTTTGCGCCCACAGAACTAAGCATCAGCTCGGTAACGGCAGTGTTTGGCGCGCCGATCGTCATATGGATTATGCTGAAAAGGCAGGGTATGAATTAACCATGGAACAATATTATTTTTATACCGACAATATGACGGTGGGCTACAACGGCAAACCGCTGGTAAAAAACATCCAAATGCATGTGAACAAGGGGCAGATCCTAACGCTGATCGGCCCTAACGGCTCGGGAAAATCCACGATTTTAAAAAGCATCACCAAATATCTCAAGTGCGTTTACGGCGCAGCCTATATCGGCGAAAGATCCATCGAAGCAATGACCAACAAGGATCTATCCTATCAGGTAGCGGTGGTGCTGACGGAGCGGATGAAAACCCATTTAATGACCTGCGAAGAAATCGTAAGCACCGGCCGCTATCCCTATACCGGCAGATTGGGCATCCTTACCGAAAACGATAAGGCAAAGGTGCAAGAAACCATGGAGCTGGTAAACATCTGGGATTTACGGGATCGAGATTTTGCCCAGATCAGCGACGGCCAACGGCAAAGAATCCTGCTGGCCAGAGCCATTTGCCAAGAGCCAAAGATCATCGTACTGGACGAGCCCACCTCTTTTCTGGATATTCGCTATCAACTGGAGCTGCTGCATATTTTGCGTTATATGGCAAAAGAAAAAAACATTGCCGTGATCATGTCCCTCCACGAGCTGGATCTGGCTCAGAAAATTTCCGATATGGTGATGTGCGTCAAGGGTGACAG
>CAYOVS010000085.1:0-7218 GCA_964407445.1 uncultured Peptococcaceae bacterium | reverse complement strand
ACGGAGGTCACTGCAATGAAGCAGGACATGATTTTGATCCTGGATTTGGGCAGCGAAGAAAATTCCCGTCTGGCTCGGGCCATCCGGGCGCTGGGCGTATATAGTGAGATCCATCCCCATGACATCAGTCGGGAGCAGTTGGCGGCTTTGCCCAATGTCAAGGGCATTATCGTCAACGGCGGCAAAAATAATATCGTAAACGGACAAGCGGTGCAGGCCGGTAGCTGGGTGTATCAAAGTGGCGTGCCGGTTTTTGTGGTGGCGCATAGTCTGGGCGAAAAGCCTCAGGAGCTGTCCGCCCTGCCTCAGGACGAGCAGGAGCTGGCGGCGCTGCTGCGGCCCTTCCTTTTTACGGTTTGCCAAGCGCAGGCCAATTGGAATATGAAAAACTTTATCGCCGATCAGGTGGAGCTGATTCGCCGTCAGGTGGGCGGGGAAAAGGTCTTGCTGGCCTTGTCCGGCGGCGTGGATTCCTCCGTGGTGGCGGCTTTGCTCTTGCAGGCCATCGGCAAGCAGCTGCAATGCGTGCATGTGAATCACGGCCTGATGCGCAAGGGCGAAAGCGAACAGGTTTTGGCGGTGTTCCGGGAGCAAATGGACGCCAATCTGGTTTATGTGGATGCAGAAGACCGCTTTTTGGATAAGCTGTCCGGGGTGGCCGACCCGGAGCAAAAGCGCAAAATCATCGGCGGCGAATTTATCCGCGTTTTTGAAGAGGAAGCCGCCAAATTTACCGGTATTTCCTTTTTGGCGCAGGGCACCATCTATCCCGATATTGTGGAAAGCGGCACCAAAACCGGCAAAAGCGTCAAGGCGCACCACAATGTGGGGGGCTTGCCCAAGGATATGCAGTTTCAATTGGTAGAGCCGCTGAAGTTTTTGTTCAAGGACGAGGTGCGCGCCTGCGGTTTGGCCTTGGGTCTGCCGGAGGCCATGGTGTATCGCCAGCCCTTCCCCGGCCCCGGTCTGGGTGTGCGCTGCTTGGGCGCTATCACCAGAGAGCGGCTGCATGCTTTGCGGGAGGCGGACGCCATTTTGCGGGAAGAATTTGCCAAGGCTGGTCTGGACAGCAAGGTTTGGCAGTATTTTACAGTTGTGCCGGATTTCAAATCGGTGGGAGTCAAGGATGGCGCCCGCTCTTTTGAGTACCCGGTGATCCTCCGGGCCGTCAACACCATCGATGCCATGACCGCCACGGTAGAGGAGCTGGAGTGGCCGCTGCTCCACCGCATCACCGACCGCATTCTGGCCGAGGTTTCCTGCGTCAACCGGGTGCTTTACGATCTGTCGCCAAAGCCCCCGGCAACAATTGAATGGGAATAAACAACATCCCCCCGGCGCTGCTATCCGCAGCGTCAGGGGGATTTCTCTTTACCATAGCAAGCAGATCATGTTTAGGAGGTTTTGCAGATGACCAAGTATATCTTTGTTACAGGCGGCGTGGTTTCCGGTTTGGGCAAGGGGGTGACCGCCGCATCGTTGGGGCGCTTGCTCAAGCAGCGGGGGCTAAAGGTCACCGCCCAAAAGCTGGATCCCTATTTTAACGTAGACCCGGGCACCATGAGCCCATACCAGCATGGAGAGGTGTTCGTCACCGAGGATGGGGCGGAAACCGATCTGGATCTGGGGCATTATGAGCGGTTTATCGACGAGGATTTGAACAAATACGCCAGTTTGACTTCCGGCCGAGCGTTTTGGAATGTGCTGAATAAGGAACGGCGGGGCGAATATCTGGGGGCTACGGTGCAGATCATCCCCCATATCACCAACGAGATCAAAAGCTTTATCTACAATGTGGGCAGCGAATCCGGGGCGGAGGTGGTGATCACCGAGGTAGGCGGTACCGTGGGCGATATCGAAAGCCAACCCTTTTTGGAGGCCATCCGCCAAGTGGCTTTGGAGCAGCCGCCGGAGGATACCCTGTTTATCCACGTTACTCTGGCGCCCTATCTGAGCAGCTCCGGGGAGCATAAGTCCAAGCCCACCCAGCATTCGGTGCGGGAGCTGCAAGCGGTGGGCATCTCCCCGGATATTATCGTGCTGCGCACCGACCGGCCGGCCGCGCCGGAGATCGCCCGCAAGATCTCCCTGTTTTGCAATGTCAAACCGGATTGCGTGATCGAAAACGTGACCATCCCGGTGCTGTACCGGGCGCCGCTGCTTTTGGAGCAGCAGCATTTCTCCGATATCGTCTGCCGGGAGCTATCTCTTACCCCGCCCCCGCCGGAGTTGGGCCCCGGGCTGGCTCTGCTGGAAAAGATCGACAACCGGCAGCGCCGGGTAAAAATCGCCTTGGTGGGCAAATATGTGCAGCTCCACGACGCGTACCTGTCGGTGAACGAAGCGTTGCAGCATGCTGGCTTTGCGCTGGGCTGCTATGTGGATATCGACTGGATCGATTCCGAAACCATCACCCCGGAAAATGTGGCGCAAAAGCTGGCAGACTGTGCCGGGCTGGTGATCCCCGGCGGCTTTGGCAACCGGGGGATCGAAGGCAAAATTGCCGCCGCAGGCTATGCCCGGGAGCACAAGCTGCCCTATCTGGGGCTGTGTCTGGGGATGCAGATTGCGGTGATCGCCTTTGCCCGGCAGGTTTTGGGCTGGGCGGACGCCAATTCCCGGGAGTTTGACCCGGAAAGCAGCCACAAGGTAATCGACTTTATGCCCGGCCAAAACGATCAGATCGACAAGGGCGGTACCATGCGTTTGGGCAGCTACCCTTGTCAGATTGTTCCGGGTAGCCGGATGGCCGCCGCCTATGGGCAGCCGCTGATCCGGGAGCGGCATCGCCACCGTTACGAGTTCAACAACCAATACCGGCAGGCGTTGGAGCAGGCCGGTTTGCAGATCAGCGGCGTATCGCCGGATGGCCAGATCGTGGAAACCGTAGAGCTGCCGGAGCATCCCTTTTATGTGGCGGTGCAGTTCCATCCTGAGTTCAAGAGCCGTCCAGACCGTCCCCATCCGCTGTTTTTCGGGCTGGTGCAGGCGGCCTTGTCCCGGGATGACCGGCATTGAAAAGCGCCCGAGCGGAGAAGCGCCCGGGCGGTGGATTTGCAGGAATTTGCAGTTTGGCAGTTAGGCGGATGGCTTTCCTTCCTGGGGGGCAACTTGCTTTTGTCCGGCGCAGATTTTGCGATAGACCAGCAGGCCGATGATGCTAAGCAGGGCTGTTATGGCAAAAACCACGATGGCGAAGCCGTGATTGCCCAGCCCCAGTGCGTCGCCGCCGATGGTGGAGGTGAGCACCGAGGGGATGCGGGCGGTGCCCGTGAGCAGCAGCCAGGTGGTCAGCTTCATCTTGGTCAGCCCCACGCAGTAGGAAAGCAGATCCTTGGGGGTGCCGGGGATCAAAAAGAGAAAAAAGGCCAGCACTGTCAGGCGTTTGGTATCCTGCAAAAAACGCAGAGAATCCAGCTTTTCCCTGGGGAAGAAGACTTCTGCTGCCTTTACGCCAAATTTACGGACGAAGCCGAAGATCAGCCCGCTGCCGATCAGGATGCCCAGCAGGCAAAGAAACGTGCCCTCCCAGGCGCCAAAGTCGTAGCCCGCGCCGATTTCCAGCGGCTCGCCGGGGATGACGGCGATAAACACCTGCAAGGTCATCATGCCGATAAAGGCCAGCCTTCCCAGTGCGCCGTGGCTGTCCACCCAGAGACGAAAGTGCTCCGGCTCCGAGACAAAATGCAGCAGCGGCCTGCCGATAAACCAGGCGATTGCTGCCGAAAAAAGAATAAAGAGCAGGATGGCGGCGGCTGCCAGCCGCTTTCGTTGGGTTTCCGTAAGAGTGGTCATGGTTCTATTGGGGTTCCTTTCCGTTTCTCTTTTCATGCAGCTAAAAGAAGGACAACGCTGCACGCTGCTTTGTTCCCGTTTTTTCCTTGGGAAAAAGAAAGAGGTCTGTTTTGACCAAACGCCCCAGAGGCAAAAACCCAACGGAGACCCCGCGATCTTGCGCTGTCCTCCGTTGGGTTTTTGCGTTTGCCTATCCAAAAAACGGCTTGTGCCACAAGCTGCAAAGCAATAGCTTCCCTTTCGATGGGGCGCAAGGAGCAAGCATTGCCGTTAGATGCCCTGCCGGGTAAAGCCCCGGGGCGTGCTCAGCGATTGCAGCTGGGAGAGTGCCTTGCCGGTGCCCCGCGCCACGCAGGCCACCGGGTCGTCCGCCACCGTTACCGGCACGCCCATCTCCCGGGAAAGCAGCTGATCCAGCCCATGGAGCAAGGCGCCGCCGCCGGTGAGCACGATCCCCCGGTCGATGATATCCGCTGCCAGCTCCGGCGGGGTGATCTCCAAAACCTCCCGCACCCCAGCCAAAATGGCCTCTACCGGCTCGGAAAGAGCCTCCGCGCTTTCCAGCGAGGAAAAGGTGACGCTTTTGGGCAGACCGGTGACCAGATCCCGACCCCGCACCTCCATGATCCGGTTTTCCTGCAAGCCCCGGGGATAGGCGGTGGCCACGTTGATTTTCAAATCCTCGGCAAAGCGGTCGCCGATCAGCAGGCTGTGGCTGCGGCGGATATAGCGCACAATGGCGTCGTCAAATTTGTCGCCGCCAATGCGCAGCGATTTGCTGCAAACGATGCCGCCCAGAGAAAGCACCGCCATATCGGTGGTGCCGCCGCCGATATCCACCACCATATTGCCGCCGGGGTGGACGATATCCAGCCCTGCGCCTAAGGCGGCGGCTAAAGGCTCCTCCATCAAAAAGGCTTGTCTGGCGCCGGATTGCACCGCCGCCTGCCGCACCGCCCGTTCCTCCACATCGGTGACCCCGGTGGGAATGCAGATCATCACCCGGGGGCGAAACAGCCAGTTGCGGCCGCAGGCCTTGCCGATAAAGTAGCGGAGCATCTTTTCCGTAACCTCGTAGTTGGCGATTACCCCTTCTCGCAGGGGGCGCACCGCGGTAATATTGCCGGGGGTGCGCCCCAGCATTTGCCGGGCTTCCTCGCCAATGGCGATCACATTGCCCTCTCGCTGGTCGATGGCCACCACCGAAGGCTCGTTGAGCACGATGCCCCGACCCTTTACATAAATGAGCACGCTGGCCGTGCCCAGATCAATGCCAATATCTGTGCCAAAGTTCAATAAACCCATTTTTTTTCTCCCGCGCACTGCTTATTTTGCCGCTTCCCGTGCCATGGCCAGTAGCGCCGCCCCGGCCAATTGCTGAAACAGCGGCGCTACCCGGTCGGCGGTTTCGTTTACCTCCATATGGGAAAGAGGCTGATCCAAAATGCCCGCCGCCATATTGGTGATGCAGCTGATCCCCGCAACCTGCATCCCCATATGCCGGGCTGCCACCGCTTCGCAGGCGGTGCTCATGCCCACCGCGTCCGCGCCCAAAATCCGCGCCATTTTGATCTCCTGGGGGGATTCAAAGGCGGGGCCGGGCAATTGCAGATACACCCCCTGTTGCAGGGTTTGTCCCAAGGAGGCGGCCTGCTCCAAGATCAGCTGCCGCAGCTTTTTGCTGTAGATCTGGCTCATATCGGGAAAGCGCAGCCCTAGGCTGTCACAATTGGGCCCCCGCAGGGGAGAGGGGACAAAGCTGGCGATCTGGTCGGTGAGCAGCATAAAATCACCCACTGCAAAAGCGGTGTTCACGCCCCCGGCGGCGTTTGTTAGCAGCAGGGATTTGGCGCCCAGCAAGCCCATCAGCCGGATGGGCAGCACCACATCCTCCATGGCATAGCCCTCGTAATAATGAACCCGCCCCTGCATGATCACCACAGGCGCTTCCGCCAGCCAGCCAAAGACAAAGCGCCCCTTATGGCTGTCCACCGTGGAAATGGGGAAGCCCTCCAGCTCTTTGTATTCGATGATCGTTTCGATTTGAATCGTTTCGGCAAATTGCCCCAGTCCGGAGCCTAATACCGCCGCTGCCAGCGGTTTAAAATCGGTTTTTTGACGAATCTGCGCAAAGCAGTGTTGGATTTTTTGTTCTGTATTTGTGGTCATGGCAAAACCTGTCCTTCCTAAAAAAATATCTCTAACTTATTATATCGGATAAACCTGTTCTATACAATAATAAAAACAACGCCCCAAAGCGTTGTTTTTATTATTGGCGGATAAATTCTGCCACCGTACCATTATTGCAGGCAAGTGCCATCCTCCTTTTCCCGCAAATACTTTTGCCGGGTGGCCTCGCCCCCACGCAAATGCCGCTCCGCTTTGTTGTTATCCAAAATATCCCGCACCCGGGAAGCAATCAGCTCGTTCAACAACGGCAAACGCTCGGTAACGTCCTTATGTACGGTGCTTTTGCTCACGCCAAATACCTGCGCCGTCTGCCGCACGGTGGAACCGCTTTCGATGATATAATTGCCGATCTCCAGCACCCGTTGCTCAATGTATTCCTGCATACTCCCGCCTCCTGCATATGCTTTGCTTAAACATATGTGGAGCTTGCATCGGTTATGCCGGATTTTGTGAGAAATACGGCAGAAAAGCGGGGTGGGGAAAGGCCTTTGTGTTTTGCAGGGGAACGGGGAGCAGCAAAAAAGAGAGCGGGTTATGATAATGCGGCCAGTAGTGTTGCCGCCCGTATTATCATAAGGTGCCGAAGTCTTTCGGGTAAATTACCTGTGGATAAGCCAGATTGCCGATTTTTTGCACTATAAATTCTCCATCGTAAGCCAAAGTGCCGTCTTCCAGATAATATTTACCCCGCAAGGGGTAGGTGGGGCCGTAATAAGCGCCGATTTTTGGATTTCGTTTATCATAAAAAATGCCGTCAAATTTTAGTTGTCCCGACTGATAATAAAGCTTTCCCTCCAACAAACCACCTATGATAAAGAGGCCTTCTCTGGCAATATTGCCGTTTTTGTAATATTTTGTGCCTTTGCCGTAGGGATAGTGCTGGTCATCATTGTCCGTATACGATAAATAATAGCCTTCGTACTGTAATTCACCGGTGTCATAATACAAGCGTCCATATTTTGGCAGCTCATTTTGTTGCATTTTTTTGCCCTCCACGTCTGTTATTCCACAGAGAGCGCATAAAAAAACTCCCATCGATACCGATGGGAGGCGAAAGCGTTCTGTTCCCATCGTCAAGCCTTAGCACCTTAGCCATTGGCCAGGTTGCTGTGCGGTCAACGAGCTTGTCTCTCGCGCACTCTCTATGGTGATTAGATTATACAGCTTTTTTCGTCCTTGATCAAGGCCGGCTGTCTTCTGTTACATATCAAACAGCAGCAGCGCCAGCTCTTT
>CAYOVS010000084.1:0-7268 GCA_964407445.1 uncultured Peptococcaceae bacterium | reverse complement strand
GGCCGCCCTCTCTTGCCGCTACGCGGCAATTCACCTTGTCTTCGATTTTGAGACTGAGCGTCTATGCATAGCTGTGCGTTTGCCGCAGGCAAAAGCCAGCTAGGTTAGCTGCACAGTCCAAAATGGCCCAGGCCGCCCTCTCTTGCCGCTACGCGGCAATTCACCTTGTCTTCGATTTTGAGACTAAGCGTCTATATACAACAACAAATCCTAAAAAGGCAGGAAACACTATGACAACAATCGTATTGGCTTGCGAAATTATCAAAAATCAGGTAGAGGCAGCTCAAGCCAAGGTTGGCTCCCAGTGGCCCATTTATTATATTGACGGCGGTCTCCATGCTTATCCCAAAAAGCTCAAGGAAGACCTGGAAAAACAACTAGCCGCCTTGCCGGAAGAAGTGGATACCGTCTTATTGGGCATGGCGCTTTGCGGCAATGCCATTGTCGATTTTGTGGTGCCAAAGAAGATCGTGGTGCCGCGCATGGACGATTGCCTGACTATGTTTTTGCACCGGGATGACCAACGCCACGCCAACTTGAAAGAGGTGGGGCATATGTATCTCACAGACGGCTATTTGCAAGTCAAAAATTTTATCAAAGACGAGTACGACTATGCATTAGAAAAATTTGGTGAGAGACGCTGCCAAAAGCTGACGAAAATGCTATATAAGGGCTACGTCTCGGCGGATATCATTGAAACCGGCACCTATGACGCCCATGATCCGGAATTTTTGGAGCTGGCCAAGGGTAACGCGGATATTATGGGCTGCACATATTGCCATGTACCCGGCAGCAATCTGATTTTGGAAAAGCTGCTTGCGGGCAACTGGGACGATCAATTTTTGATCGTGGAAAAAGGCCAAGCCATGAACCTCAACCAATTTCTCTAAACCGCCTTTGCAGCGTGGTCTTGCCTGCCAACGCCACGGCTAAACGGGGTTTTCCTTTGACGCAGCACCTATTTTTCCTTTTTTGGATACCGATGATCACAAAAGCTTGCCTTTGCATGATAAGGCAAGCTTTTTACATGGCGGCAAGTCACCGTCTGCTTCTATTTTGTCAAACAATGCTTCCACAAAAAATAAGCGGCAGCCTCTGTTCCCCTGGCAAAGAACAGTGACCGCCGTTTATTTTCAGCCATGGGTTTGGCTGTAAGAAGAGGAGAGTTATGAAGAGTAGACTTTGAAACATGTTGCTGGTTTATGCCTTGCTTCTGACTACAGGTTTATTATCGCAAAGGCATATGAAAATACTCTGGTCACTTTCTGAAAAGTAAAAGAAGCTTATCTGAACAATGGCTGAATAAAAAACAAGCGCCGTACCGGTATCCTCCAAAAACGGCGCTTATTATTATTAAAATTGCTCATTTGGTAGCAGCGCATCCAAAATCCGCTGCAAATCATCCTCGTTATAATACTCTAAAACCACCTTGCCCTTTTCCATGCCCCCGCTCAAGCTGGCTTTCACCTGCAATTTTTCGGTGATGCGCCGGGCAGCCTGCTCCGCAAAAGAAAATGCTGGAGCGGCCACAGCCGCGGGCTTGGGCTTTTCCGGCTTGAGCATGCGGCAATTTTTGGCAAAATCCTCCGCCTGCCGCACCGACCAGCCGTTTTCGATGATCTGGCGGCACAGCTCCCGCCGCCGCTCCGGGTCGCGCACCGAAAGCAGCGCCCGAGCATGTCCCGCCGAGATCTGTCCCGCCGAAAGCAAAGCCTGTTCCCTGCCGTTTAGCTGCAACAGCCGCAGCGTATTGGCAATATGCGGACGGCTTTTGCCCAGCCGCTCCGCCAGTTGCTCCTGGGTGTATTGGTAGCCGTCCATCAGCGCCTGATATGCGCCGGCCTCCTCCAGGGGCTGTAGATCCTCCCGCTGGATATTCTCGATCAGGGAAATTTCCGCCAGCTCATGTTCGTTAAACTCCTTCACCAAACATGGCAGCTCGGTCAAGCCCGCCAACTGAGAGGCGCGAAACCGTCTTTCCCCGGCAGCGATCATATAGATCGCCTCACCAGGCAGATTGGCACGGCGCACCACCAGCAAAGGCTGCATCACCCCATGCTGCCGTATGGATTGCGCCAGCTCCTGCAAACTGTCCTCGCTAAAAGCCTTGCGGGGCTGAGCGGGATTGGCAGCAATTTTGCCGATCGACACAGTAGTAACCTGCTGCCGTTCTTCCGTTTCTTCAAAAACGGGCTTTTCGCCGATTAAGGCGGATAACCCCTTTCCCAATGCTTTATTTTTCGCTGCGACCATATTTGCCCGCTCCTTTCCCGCCGTTAGCGGCCAAAAATTCTTCGCCCAAACGCATATACTCCTCCGCTCCCTTGCTCTTTGCATCATAGTAGATGCCGGGGACGCCATGACTGGGCGCTTCCGACAGGCGCACGCTTCTGGGGATGACCGCCTGATAGACCCGGCTACCAAAAAAGGAACGGGCCTCCTCCGCCACCTGCTGAGAAAGATTGGTGCGGCTATCATACATAGTCAGCAGCACCCCTTCCACCTTCAGCTCCGGGTTGAGATTATCCCGCACCAGCTCAAAGGTGTGGGTCAGCTGTCCCAGTCCCTCCAGGGCGTAATATTCGCATTGCAGCGGGATCAGCATACTATCGGCCGCCGTCAAAGCGTTCACCGTCAGCAACCCCAAAGAAGGCGGGCAATCGATAAAAATAAAATCGTATTTCTGCTTGATGCTGCGCAAAGCCCGTTTGAGCTTGGTCTCCCGAGATACGGCGGAAACCAGCTCCACCTCGGCGCCAGCCAACTCCAATGTGGCCGGCAGCACCTGCAAATGGTCATAATCGCTATCCAAAATCACGGCTTCCGCCGGCGCATTGTTAATCAGCACATCATAAAGACAATGGTCAATCGTCCGCCGGTCGATGCCCACCCCGGAGGTAGCATTGCCCTGGGGATCCATATCCAGCAGTAAAACCCGCTTGCCCGCACCTGCCACATAGGCGCTTAAATTTACCGCCGTGGTGGTTTTGGCCACGCCGCCCTTTTGATTGACCACAGCTACAATTTTTGCCATAATACCCTGCCTCATTTTTTCTGCATTGTATCTTCCATTGAAAATTATTCGGCATAAAACGGGGTTCTCCTTTGCCTCGCCCCGATTTCCCGGCGATCCAAGGGAGAACCTCGTTTTCCGTTCACGCTCCGGCCACGGCCACTTTCCCCTTCTCCGCCCCGGATTCAGCGTCCCCAGGTCACAGCAAGGGGCGTATCGTCCACCGGACGGCAGGTGTAGGCATAGTTGTCCGCAACCGGACTTTTATCCAGGCTATGGCCATATTTCCCCTCATAGAGCAGCCCTGTTTTGTCGTAAACCACAAGATAAAAGGAGCAATATTCCTGAGCGGAATACCAACCATCCGCAAAAACGGCCATTGCCAGCCGACCATCATGAAAATCCATACCCAAAGTACCGGAAAACAGATAGTGCAGATCCTCCCGGGCCCTCAAATCGCCGTTAAACCCCACTTGATACCGTCCCGCTTCGTCCGCCGACAACAGGGCAAACCGGCCATCGCTCCAAAAAGCCACGATAAAATCATCCGCCAACACAAGCCGATCGAACACCACGTCCGTCACCGCCGGCAGCAAAGGCAGCTTTTGCAGGGGCGTAGCCGTAGCCGCATCCAGCACAGTCAGCTGATACAACCCCTCTTCCAGCGTCACCAGCAGCAGCTTGCTTTGATCCAGGCTTAGTTGCAAGGAGATGATCCGCACCTGTGCCGGATCTACGGCATACACCGTTTGCAGATCGTCTTTGGTCAGCACCCTGGTTTCCTCGCTCTCTTTATCCACAGGAAAGCGGTAGATGCCATAGCCCCCCGGAATGGCGCCGGTATCCAGCAGCATCCCATCCGCTATAGCGGTATAACAAACCGTAAAAAAGCAAGCATCCTCCGTAGCCACACTGCTCCCATCCAGACTCACGCCGCTATCGGCAAAGGAATCCTGCTGCAACTGGTAAACCTCCCCGGCTTCATTTTTGCCAACGGTAACTGTAATCCGATGGTTGGCCAAAACCGGGAACTGAAAATACCCGGCAAAAAGCTTTTGGATATCCTCGTTTACCGCAAAGCCGCAGGGTCGGTCAAAGTCCACACGGATAGGGTAATACTGGTAATATGCACCTACAGAAACTACTTCCGTATGTTCCTCCCCCGGCAAAGTGCGGCTAGCCACATCCTGCAATAGCAGGCTTTCCTCCGTCATATCCAAAGAGCCGGAGACGCCGAAACCTTCAAAAACACTTGTAAAATAGATACCGCGATAGGGATATTCCGAGCTTGACCGATCTTCGGTCTGGGAAAAGCGAAAATCCGTATCGCAGGCAGGCACTGCGCCAACCTGATAGCGGGTATGCCAAAACAGACGGTAATCGCATTGGACAAAGGAATCTACCACAAGCCCCTCCGCCGCCGCCTTGTCCCCGTACAGAACAGTTTCCTCAATCGCAACCGCGTCTTTTCCCTGCGCCACCCAGTCGGCGGCATCATAAAAGAAACCGGCAGCCAGCACCAAAAGCAGTATCGTCAGCAGCAAGCTTTTCCTCATGGCAACCCCTCTCATTCCTCGCCGGTCAGGTCGAACAAGGCCTTGCTGACCCGGTCGCCCCGGTAGTGAACCGTTTCCTTCACATATTCCAGCAGCCCCTTACCAGCTTCCTCCAGCGCAAGCATGGAAACATCCCCCACGATTTTGCCCTGCCGCAGCAGCACCGCCCGGCCAATAAAGTTTTCCACCTCTTCCAGCAGATGGGTGGAAAGCAAAACCGTTTCACTGGGCTCTAAAATCCCCAGCAGCACCTTGTAAAAATCCTCCCGGTTGAGCACATCGTTTCCGGAAAAGGGCTCATCCATCAAAATATACTCCGCCCCCTGGGAGAGCGCCAAAATTACCTCAAACTGATTTTTCTGCCCGGTGGAAAATTGCCGCAGCGGTTTATGCTTTGGCAGGGCAAAGAATTCCAGCAAGCCTTCAAAGCGCTTGCCGCTAAACCGGGGAAAGTGCAGCGCGTAAAACTCCTGATGCCCGGTAGCGGTCAGATTGGCAAAAAAGGAATGCTCCCCTGTGGCAAAGGAAATTCTGGCGATATTGTGACGGTTGATCGGCTGACCATCCAAGGTGATTTGCCCTTGGTAGCGCAAAAATCCCAAGATGCACTTCATCAAGGTGGTCTTGCCCGCGCCGTTTTCGCCAAACAGACCCACGATTTGCCCCGGCGGCAAGGTGAGATTCACCCCGGAAAGCGCCGGTCGCCCACCGTAGGATTTGCTAAGATTATGGATTTCGATCATCCCCATACCCTCCCCAATACGCTCCATAGATTCTGCCATTGCTGCGGCGGCAAGCAAGCCTTTGGCGTAAACACCAGATAGACGGCAAAATACAGCAGCAGCAAAAGCAGGGCGGCGCAAACGCTGGCGATTGCCCCCAGCAGGGGCAAAGTTAGGCAGCGCCGGTGCAGCTCCCAGCCATCAGGCAGCCGCTTCATCAGATAAATACTCTTGCCGTCCTGATAGTGATAGGCATAGTGATAAGCAGCAAGCGCCACCATACACAGGGCTAAAATCAAAAAGCCCGCCAAACTGCCATCCAACACCTGTGCAAAATCCGGCATCACCGCGCTGGTATCCAAAAGCTTTTTGCCGCCATCCCATAAAAACAGCTGAGCATAGCAGCGCCGATAGGCGATCAAAAAGCCCAAGCTGTAGCCAGAAGCAGCCACACCGCCCCAAAGCAGCCATTTGCGCTCCCGCCGCCAGTCAATACCGGGGGGCAGATGGCGTTGCCAGTTTTCTTTCATCGTTCCGCTCCTTCCATAAGCCCGCTACCGCGTTGGCGGCCAGCCCCAAGGCAAAAAGGGATAGCAGCAAATCCCCGCCAAAGCTGCCCATAGGCTGGACAAACCATACCAACAGCATCGCCACCAGCACCACCACGGCCAGCCCCTTTTCTCCCCGCCGCTGCCGATAAGAATAGCAAGCGGTACAAAGGCTCAAGCTGCCCAGCAAAATCCCATTGCGCCAATAGCGGCTGCTCTCCGCCAAAGGCAAAAGACTGTGTAAAAACGAGTTGCGATAAAAGGCCAAAAAAACCGTCTGCCCACTGACCTCCGCCAAGTTCATCTGGCTCAGATACCAGCGGCACAGCAGCAAAGCAATCGCCAATTGCACCATCCAAAAGAGAAACAGCCAGATCCCGTGGTTGCCCGCCCACCAAAAAACGGTAGCTCTCTCGCTAACAGACAGCCTTTGCAACGTATAGCCCGGCTTGCCGCCGCCAAATTGGCAGCCGATCCGGCTAAGAATCACGCAAAGCAGCACAAAGAACACCCCACAGGCCAGGGCAACCCGGCTTTGGGCAAACACCTGCTCCAAGCCGATCACCTCGCTGCCCTGCGCCTGGGATAAGGCCAGGCCAAACAAAACCGCCTCCGCCACACCCAGCGCCAGACACAGCGCCAAAAACCAATAAATCGTGCTGCGCATTGCCAGCAGCAGCACCGACAGATGTTGTTTCATAGTCACCGCTCCCTGTTTACTCTTGCCACAGCGCCTCCACCAAGGAAAGCGCCTCCTCTTTGGAGATGCCCATATTTTTCATGGCCAAGACCACCGCTTTGGCGTCGCTTTCCAACAATTGCCCGCGGATACGCGCGGTTTTTGCCCCATCCAGCACCACATAGCTTTTGGCGCCGGAATGGGAGGCGATCAGCGCTTCTTCCTCCAAAAGCCGGTACGCCTTTTGCACCGTATTGGGATTTACTCCCAAAAGCGCCGACAGCACCCTGCGAGAGGGCATCTCGTCCCCATCGCCAATGCTTCCCGCCACAATCCCCCGCTTGATATGGCGGACGATCTGCAAATAAATGGGGCTGCCATCCTCCAACACAAATTGCGCAAAAGAAATCATCGCTTCGCCTTTCGTCTGCCCGTCTGCCCTTCTGCCCGTCCGCAACCGTATTATTTGGCTAACACGGTTTATGACCGTATTATACAGATAATACGGTGGCTTGTCAAGTAGGGGAAAAGTTTTTGGCTACCTTGACAACCACGCCCAAATCTGTTATAACAAGTATAATAAGTTATACTTGTTATACTTAATGTAATATCATCACCAAACTGTTTCAAACAAGCCTGCAAGGAAGGCAGGCCGTTTTGCAACCATCTGCCCATACAGGAGGATCATCCATGACCAACCAACCAAAAAAAGAAGCTGCGGCTGGGCCGCCGCTTACCGCTGTCGATATC
>CAYOVS010000083.1:0-7277 GCA_964407445.1 uncultured Peptococcaceae bacterium | reverse complement strand
ATACTCCTCGCCGTGGAGGAACAACAGCAATGACGGGATCATGTATATCGTCGCCACCGCAAAGGCCAAACCCACTTCTCCCGCATTGATGGTGGAGAGATAAACGGATAAAGGCTGCTTTGAAGCATCGGAAAGCAAAATAATCGGTTGTTCTACCATATTCCAATAATCAATAAAGACTAAAATTGCAATGGAATAAATGGCGCTGCGGCATTGGGGCAAGCAGATGCGGGTAAAAATCCGCCACTCATTGGCCCCGTCCAGCTTGGCCGCTTCAATCAAAGCTACCGGAATCCGCCGCATAAACTTGGTTAGCAAAAATACGGAAAACGGCGCGAAACAACCGGGCAAAATAATCGACCATCGGGTATCCAGCAAGCCAGTCCATTCCGCCACCAGATAATTGGGCACCAGCATTACTTGATAGGGCATCAGCATCAAAATCACATAGAAGAAAAAGATAAAACTGCGCATACGCCCCTGATAGCGGAAAAAGCTATAGGCCGCCAACGCGGCAATCCCTACCTGCCCCAGTACAATGGGGATGACTAAAATTACCGAGTTCCAAAACTTGAGCAAATACTCGGGGCTTTGCAGCAGCACCGTATAGTATTGCTTGAAGGTGACCTTATCTGGAATAAACTTCAAATTGACCCGCTCCGACATATAGCTTTTGCTGTCGGTAAGCCCGGAAAACACCGCGCCATAGTTGGAAGAAAGCTCCGATTGGGACATAAAGGAATTGGTGATGGTCAGCACCGTAGGCAGCAAAAAGGCGATGGCAAACACCGCCGCGATCAGCGTCAGCTTGCCTCGGGAGAAATAGCGCTTTTTCTTCATTATCCCTCCACGTCCTTTCCGAAGCGATCCTCGATGAAAAAGAGGATCGCAATAATAATCACCATGGCAATGGCCATAATAATGGCCGCGGCGGACAGCTTTTGATAATCCAGAGAGCTAAAGGTATTGTTCATAAAATGCTGTAACATATATAAACCTTCATAAGGATAATTGCCGGTGAGCAAATACACCTCGCGGAACACCTTAAAGGAATTAATCAAAGATAAAATCGTCACAAACAAGATTGTCGGCGATAGAAAACGCAATTTAATGTGTATAAATTTAAACATTGGGCTGGCGCCCTCGATATCCGCCATTTCCAGCAAATCTTTGGGGATATTGCTTAATGCGGCCATAAACAAAATCATATTATAGCCCAGGTTTTTCCACAAGAACAACAGAATTACCACAACCTGATCGTACTGGGATTTCAGCCAGTCGATTTTATCTACGCCAAACAGGGCGATAAAATCGTTGACTGCACCGTTAAAATGAAACAGCACCTGCCAAATCAGCACTACGGAGGCCACAGGCACCATCATCGGGCTGAGAAAAAAGGTGCGAAACTGACTTTTGCCGGGAATCCGGCATTCCAAAAGCACTGCCAGCCCCAAAGCCAGCAACACCGCCAGCGGTACAGCCACTGCCGAAAACCGAGCTGTGTTGTAGGCAGCGGTACGAAACGCTGAATTTTGCAGCAAATTGATAAAATTATCGAGAAACACAAAATCGTGCTGTACCGGATTGTTGATCACAGAATAGTACAAAACCACGCCAAAGGGCAACACAAAAAAAAGCAATACCCCAAGCAGGCTTGGCCATAAAAATGCCATGCCTACCAGTTTATCCCTTTTCAACAAATCCAAGCTTTCCTGCCGCCTTATTCTTATCCGGGGCAATTTGATCCGCTTTGCTTTCATCTGCGTCACCTTTCCGGCTTGCCCAGTTGCAGCCAGGCGAATAAACCCGGCTGCAACTGGATAATAAAACTGAACTATTATTTTTGCTCGTTTACATAGATATTGACCCTGCTTTGGATAATCGTAGCTATTTCCTGCGCAGTTTTTTGGCCGGAGAAGTAAGCGCCCGCTTCTTCCTGAATGATTTCCATCATGCTTTGATCATAGCTGACGGTATTTTCCACACTTTCGATCACAGCCATAATCTGTGCAGCATCTTCTTCCGTCATCGGATACAGCTCCACCTCAAAGCCGTCCCAGCCCATGCTGCCGGTGGATACCGCAACTTCGTTACCGTTTTCGTCAATAGTTGTTTCACCCTTCATCGCTTCGGCCTTCTTTTCGTCAAAGACCTTTTTATTGGTAGGATAGCCCCACCAAACATTCTCTTTTTGATACTCCTCCGTTAGCAATGTGCGCATAAACTGCCAAGCCCCATCTTTATCCGCGCATTTGCTGGACATGGCCAGACCAGATTCCACATAGGCCGCGCTGCCATTGCCGCTTTCACAAGGGAAGCCAACATAGGTAATCGCACCGCCAAACATGGCTTTGTAGCTTTGATAATCCTGAAAATCATAAAGAGTGGTATTTGCAAGGAAGACCTTGCCGCTTTGAATCTTGGAAAATTCACTCTCGTTGGTGCTATCAGAGCTCCAATCAATCGTTTCCGGGAATTTATTGGCAAATTCCAACAACTTGATAAAGCTATCACTATCAAAGCTGCATTTTCCGGTAGACCAATCCACATAATCGTTCATATTAAACATGCAGATATAATAAAGCATACTGTTTCTGTCCACATAGCTAAAAGGCATGGAACCTTCCGGCATTTTTGCCCAGGCCGCCATCAAATCATCAATGGTCCAGCCCATTTTATCACCTACCACAGAAGGTGCGCCCACCACGGTGGTGATATTAAAATTGGAAGAAAGCTGGTATAAACCGCCGTTAATCTCCATGGCTTTAAAGATGCTCTGCATCAAATCGTCCCGTTTCAGTTCCCCATCGTTGTCTATGTAGGGGTAGAGATCTTGCAGCAAACCTTTGGATACATATTGCTGCAACGGCAACTGCGTAGCGTCGATGATATCAGGCACGCTGCCGGAAATAATCTCCGTGTTCAGCTTGGTCATCCCCGCATTATAATCTTCCTCCGTGTTAAACTCGGAGTAATCCTTTACCTGAATCCGGTATTGCTGGTTGGTTTTGTTAAAATCGATCACCGCCGTCCGCAATTGGGAGCTCATCCACATGGTAGCCAAGGTAAGGATCTGTTTATCCTGCACCTGTGCGGAATCGGTTTTGGTCAGGACAATCAATTCCTGGGAACTTTCCCCAGTCATAGAATGATTATAGTTGCTGCAAACGATCCGCCCATCATCCAAAACAATAATATTCTGTAAATTGTCACTGTCGATATCGGAATCAATCCAGTTGATCAGCTTGCTATTTTCTTTGGAAGCAATTTTATAGCCGTACAGGTTGGAGTTGTTGCGATAATAAAAATCGTACTCACCGCCGCCATCGATTACATCATTCACATCATAGGGCAGATCAATCGTAGAACCCCAATCCTTAGCTGTCATATCCAGTAATTTAAAAGCAATGCCACTGCCTTCATAGGACACGGCGCCTACCTGGCCATCTCCGGTACGAGCCAAGCCGTTCAGCCAATTTTGTACGGAAACGCTAAACAATTGCTGTCCGTTTTTGTCCACCACATACACGGTAGTATTGCCATCGGTAAAACAAAGATTGCCGTCTTTATCCACAGTTATTTCGCTGATGTAAAAATTCTCTTGTCCTTGCGCAAGCGCGGTGATATCTACAGAAGCCAGCTCCGCACCGGTTTTATCCAGTTTGCGGATAAAATAAAGGCTGCCGTCATCCACCCACTCACCAGCGTCTGTGGTATGATACATATAGCCGGATTCGCAAATCCACAGATTGCCTTCCGCATCAATGCAAATGGAGTTGACGCTGACATCCCCCTGCTTACCATCGGGTAAAGCAGGCGACTCATAAGCGGTTAATTGCTCATAACCACTGCCATCAAGATTGATCTTGCATAGCTTTGCGCCGTAAACGTCGTACATGCCCTCGTAATATTCGGCGTCGCCTTCCTTCAGCGCACCTTCGGCGGGCTCGTTGGTACCGGTTACGCCATAAGAAAAGAAGTAAATCACTCCATCTTGGTAGCATAAATTATTCATGCTGTCGATATCCTTGGGCAAGGGAACATATTCCGCCAGGTACACAAAACCCGGGTCATCACCGGCAGTATTGCCGGAACCGCCGCCGCAAGCGCAGAGCAACACCATTGCCAGCACCAAAACGCCGGATAAAACAATTGTCCTCATCAGTTTGCTATTCATTTTACTCTCCTCTGCTGATAAAATAAAGAACATTCAAACGCCAGGATATATTTTCTTAATGAACGTTACATCCCAACGCACAAATATGAGATGCTTCCTATTGATCTTTTGTTCCCGGCAACGCGAAAAATGATTTATTTCGCCGCTTTTTTAAGCGTATCATATAATAGATATACTGTCGACAGAAATAATTCAGTACCGCTACTGCAAAAGAAAAACCGCCCTAAGGCGGTAAGATAATATGCAGTATCATACGCAAAGTGCAAAACAAGTTACAAAAAAGGTTATTTCTGCACAAAAATATCTAACAAATACCCATATCCTTCTGATGCCATCCGTTCATAGGGAATAAAGCGCAGGGCAGCGCTATTAATGCAAAAGCGCGTGCCATTGGGGGATTCCCCGTCTCCCATAAAAACATGGCCCAAATGACTGTTGCCCGCCCTGCTTTTGACCTCGGTGCGCTGCATTCCGTAAGACGAATCCTCCACATAGTGCAGCACCGCGCCATCAATGGGCTGACAAAAAGCAGGCCAGCCACAGGCGCTTTGATATTGATCGGCCGAAGAAAAAAGCGGCTCTCCGGTGGCGATATCTACATAAATGCCCTTCTGCCGGTTTTGCCAATAGGCATTTTGAAAAGGCGGCTCCGTATCCGCCTCCTGGGTCACCCGGTATTGCTCCGGAGTCAAACGCTGTCGTAGCTGCGCCCCAGTAGGACGGGGGTACTGCCCCGGATCGACCAAAGAACTGCTGAGCAGCTCCTGTTCCCCCTTGGGAATATGACAATAGCCGCCGGGATTTTTATCCAAATAATTCTGATGATACGCTTCCGCAGGATAGAAGCAGACCAAAGGGGCTATTTCCACTGCAAAAGGCTGATACCGCTCCCGCTGGATTGCGGCGATTCTCTCTATCGCCCCCTGACTTTGCTCGTCCGCATAATAAATACCAGCCTGGTATTGGCTGCCCACATCATTGCCCTGCCGGTTTTGCAGGGTGGGGTCGATCACATAAAAATAAGCAAACAAAATCGCGTCAATGCTGATCTTCGCAGGGTCATATTCCACCCGCACCGTTTCCCGATAGCCGGTATCTCCGGTACATACCTGTTGGTAGCTGGGAGCACCTTGCGATATACCATTTGCGTAGCCGCTGACCGCGTCTGTTACGCCGGGCAGGGATTGCATCAGCTTCTCCAAGCCCCAAAAACAGCCGCCCGCCAAATAGAGCACCGCGCAACCCGGACGGGGCTGATACGAATCATCCTTACCAAACTGCAAAGCTGTCATTTTGCCACATCCTTTTCTATTATTACGTTACAATTTGTTGCTGCACTTTCCCGCCCACCGCCAAAACGCCAAAAGATCGCCTGCTGCGGACAAGCGTTCCGGCAATCGCCGCAACGAATGCAATCGCAGCTATTGGGCTGCTGAAAGACCGCAATCCCCCATTTGCAGCTTTTTTGGCAAACACCGCAATGATTGCAGCGGTTTTGATCCACCTGCAAACGCAGTAAAGAAATTCGATTGCACAAGCCATATATCGCGCCCAAAGGGCAAAGGTAGCGACAAAAGGGGCGATAAACCCACAAAGAAAGCAAAACAATCGCCGCCAGAAGCGTCAGCTTCCAGGCAAACAGACCGCCAACAATTTGCTGCAAAGCGGGATTGGCCAAAACCAAGGGCAGCCCGGCCAACAAGGTGCCGGAGGGGCAAATATATTTGCAAAACCAGGGAGAGCCTTGCCCCACGATATCCACCACCAATAAGGGCAGAAGCAGCACAAACAAAAGTAAGATCAAATATTTCAGCCCTTTAAGCAGCTTATCGCCGGGCAGATATTTACGTTTTCCGGCAAAAGGAATTTTATACAGCAAATCCTCCACAAAGCCAAAGGGGCATAGCCAGCCGCAAACAAATCTGCCCAAGGTTGCGCCGATCATCAACAAAAATCCGGCTACATAAAAAGCAAAATGGTATTGCCGGGAGCCGATCACCGCCTGAAACGCGCCGATGGGGCAGGCGCCTAAGGCGCCGGGGCAAGAGTAGCAATTGAGGCCGGGAACACAAACCGCTTTGCTGCTGCCGGTATAAATCTCCCCCCGAAGAAAGCCAACCCCATAGCTATTCGTCAAAATAGTATAGAAAAATTGGCTGATAGAGCGAAAATGTCTTTGCAGAAAGTTTTTTTTAGCCAATGCCGATACACTCCAAACAAATATTCACTGCTTTACTCCAAACCACTTCTCCCTCACCCCGCAGCAAGCCATAGGTCAACAGCAGCAGACCGCAAACCAGCGCCGCCCAGGGCAATACGCGTGTCTTCATAGCGTATCTTTCCCCTCCCTTTCCTCCAATAATTGATCAATAATTTCTACCCATTGCTGATAATTTTTTGCGCCAAGATAAGCGTCCCCCAGCTGATTTCCTTCTTCATCCACAAAAACCGTTTGCGGGAACAACTGGACAAAATCCAATTTAGCGGCCTGCAAACCGGCGGAGGGCAAAATCTGCAAATAGTCCGCACCGGTAGTATCAATAATGTTCATAGCCAAATCCAATTTATCCTGAGAAAAGCTGCCATCCCGCTGTAACAAATCACCAGGTATCCCAATCACCTGCACCCCTTTTGCCTGATAATCCAAATTGAGTTGATTTAAATCCGGCATTTCTTTAACACAAGGAGTACAAAACGTAGCCCAAATATTAATCATCGTTACGGTCTTTCCGGAAAAAACACTTTGGTCTACCGCATTCCCGGCAATATCCTGGGCGGAAAAGCTGCGAAAGGCATAGATCTGATCCTCTTCCTTAATATAAACCCCTTGCCCTGTAGCAGTATCGCCTATTTGCGCATCACCTGCGTCTGCCGTTCCATTTGTTCCATCTGTTCCTGCTGTCCCTGCTGTTCCGGCATCCGCTGCCCCAGCAGAATCCGGCGCAGACACTGGTTCACCGCAAGCTGCCAACACACACACAAACATCAATACTACGAAAAACAACATTGCCTTTTTCATCTCATCGCTCCATTCTGTATATTGATAATCAACAGTTTGTACTGTAATGTTACCATATACAGTTATACTCGTCAAGCATTT
>CAYOVS010000082.1:0-7393 GCA_964407445.1 uncultured Peptococcaceae bacterium | reverse complement strand
TATCGCTAAAAAGCTATTGACTTTTGCAGAAAAATTAATTATTATATATTTACTGATTTAGTAATTTAGTAGACGCAGGAGGGCAATATGGAAATACCGATGAATTTAAAGCATAAGCCGGTGTTGATCGCCGATGATTATACCCATGTGGATGGCAGACAGGCCGGTGTTGGCGATGCGCAGGGGCTGTCCTTGGGGCTGGCTCAGTGGAACGACAGGGGCAAGGTGGATATTTCCGCCAAGGTTTGGCGCTACACCGGGGAAAAGTGGTCGCGTCAAAGCGAGGAAATGCCGTTGCACCGGGTTTTGGATCTGGCAATTTTTTTATGCCGCAGCTTGGCTTATCTGCGGGAAGCCTATCGTTACGCCGATTTTTACGATCCGCAGCAGCCTCAGATAGACCGTATTCCTTTGCAGGGAGACGCCATGACCTTGCGGGTTGCTACAGAAAACCCGATGATCGGGCAGGATATTCGCTTGTTTTTGGATGCGCTGGCTAAGGATGACGAGCTGCTGGGCGAACGCTTGGAGCTGTTGAGTGATATTTTAAACGAGATGGGCTATGGCCGCAGAAAGGCATAAACATGGAATCGCTAAATGCAAAAAAGGAATTGATTCGGGATTATAAAGAAAAAAAGCAATTGGGCTGTGTCTATCTGCTTAAAAATCAGCAAAACGGCAAGGCGCTGCTGTTGACCGCCGCCGATCTTGCCGGTGCAGAGAACCGCTTTCACTTTGCCCAGCAAACCCGTAGCTGCGTGCATCCCAAGCTGCAACAGGATTGGGGTGACGGCAGCCAGTTTGTGATGGAGCTGGTGGAAACGCTGGAAAGACCGGAGGATGGGGACAATAAGAGTTTTGCAGGGGAGCTGAAAGAGCTGGCGCAGCTATGCAAGGAGAAATTCCCCGGTCAGGCATGGTATTAGCCGCAAAAATATGATAAAATAAGAGCAACGACAAAGAGCAGGCTGTCCGTTTGGGCAGCCTTGCGGCGTAAAAGGGGTAGGAGCATGGAGTATTTGCGCATAACGATTGAGGCGCCGGCAGAGCTGGAGGAGCAACTGACTGCGCTGCTGTTTCTTTGGGGCGCGGAAGGGGTGGCTGTGGACGATCCGTCTATCATTGCCGCTCATTTGGCGGCAGGGGATTGGGATGCTTCTGTTTTTGACGGGCAAACCATCGAAACCGGTCGGGTAGTGCTGACCACGCTGGCTGCGGCTACGGAAGAGGGGCAAGCTCTGGCAGAGCAGGCTCGGTCCTATTGCACCGGCAGAGCGGATTTGGCGTATCTGGAGGAATGGCAACCGGAACAAAACTGGCAGCAAAAATGGCGGGAGAGCTTCCAGCCGCTGCCGGTGGGCGATCGACTGGAGATTTTGCCTTATTGGCTGGCGGAACAGGCGCAGCCGGATCGCTTGCCCATTTTGGTCAGCCCGGGGATGGCCTTTGGCACCGGCGATCATGCCACCACCGCCATGGTGCTGGAGCTGCTGGAACAGTGTTTGCAGCCGGGTGACCGGGTGCTGGATCTGGGCTGCGGCAGCGGCATCTTGGCTATTGCCGCGTTGCGGCTGGGGGCAGGCGCCGTGGCCGGGGTGGATATCGACCCGGTTTGCGTCGCTTCTGTGGAAGAACATCTCTGCCGTAACGGTTTTACGGCGGAGCAGTTTGCCTTGACCATCGGCGATATTTTGCAGGATGTCACCCTGCAACGGGATTTGGCGCAAACGCCTTGGGATAAGATCACCGCCAATCTGACTGCGGGCTTGCTGACGGAGCTGGCGCCGTTGCTGGATCCGCTGTTAACCCGGGATGGGCTGTTGCTTTGTTCCGGGATCATCGACGAAAAAGCCGGACAGGTGGAAGAAGCGCTGTACAAGGCCGGTATGCGGCTTGTGGAACGGCGATCCCAAGCGGGCTGGCAGGCTTTTCTTTGTGCAAAGGAGGCGCGGTGATGGAGCAGGCTGCCAAAACCTTTGCCATCCACAGCTTTGGCTGCAAGGTCAATCAGGAGGAAGGGCGGGCGGTTGCCGCCCTGTTTCTCTCTCAGGGCTGGCAAGAGCTGTCCTTGCAGGAGGAAGCGCAACTGTATATCGTCAATGCCTGCGCCGTCACCCAGGTGGCGGAGCGCAAGGCCCGGGCGCTGTTGCGCCGCTTGCGCCGGGAGCAGCCCGCCGCGCTGCTGGCCTTGTGCGGCTGCTATGCCCAAGTGGCTGCTGCTCGGGGGGAGACCTTTGCCGAGCTGGATATTTTGGCCGGGGTGGAGGAGCGGGCTTTGCTGCCGGAGCTGGCGGCGCAAAAGCTGGCGCAGCCCCAAATGGGCGCGGTTAGCGCTGCTGCGCCGCTGGGGCAGGGGCAGACCTTTACGCTGATCGCGGCTACCTCCGAGCAAAAGCGGGCGCGGGCATATTTGAAAATTGAGGATGGCTGCGGCGAGTTTTGCAATTACTGCATCGTTCCCTATGCCCGGGGGCCGGTGCGCTCTTTGCCCCAGGCTCAGGCGATTGCCCAAGGAGCGGAGCTGATCGCCCAGGGACATAAGGAGATCGTTGTCAGCGGCGTGCATATCGGCGCCTATGGCAGGGATCTGCAGGATGGCAGCAGCTTGCCCGGGCTGATTGCCGGGCTGACCGCCTTGCCGGGGCTGTACCGGCTGCGTCTGGGTTCTATCGAGCCCCAGCAGTTTACGCCGGAGATTTTGCAGATGCTGGCTGAAGAAGACAAGATCTGCCGCCAGCTGCATATCCCTTTGCAATCTGGCTGTGACCGCACCTTGGCGGCCATGGGCCGAAAATATCGCACTGCCGAGTATGCTCGGCTGCTGGAAAACTTGCGCAAAATTTGCCCTGAAATGGCGATTACTACCGATATAATGGTGGGCTATCCTGGCGAAACAGAGGCGGATTTTGGTCAAAGTCAAAGCTTCTGCCGGGAAATGGGCTTGGCGCGGATGCACGTTTTCCCCTATTCCCAGCGACCCGGCACCCCGGCCGCAACGGCGGAAGGGCAATTGAGCCGGGAGGAGAAAAAGAGCCGCGCCGCCCAAATGGGGCAAACCGCCGCCCAATTGGCGCAATGCTATGGAGAACGTTTTATCGGCCGAGAGCTGGTGCTGCTGGCGGAGCAAACCGAGCAGGTGGCTGGAGTAGCCTACCTTACCGGCCATAGCGACAATTATCTTCGTTTGCTGCTCCCGGCAGGGCAGGCTCCCTTGTGTCAGCCCGGAGATTTGCTGTCGGTAACCGGCAAACGCTGGGCGGGGGACGGGCTTATTGTGGCGCTTGGCTGATAATTCTGTTCTTTTGCGACCGGCGCTTTTATGCGATATGATGTTAATATAATTTGTTTTCTTGCAAGGAATTTATCATAGAGTTGATTGACATATAATAGGAAATTTGATATCATACTCTAGATGTAAAATCTAAGGAGTTGAGCAGATGAATTTTCAGGAGATCATTTTAGCCTTGAACAAATTTTGGGGTGAAAAAGGCTGCATTATCATTCAGCCCTACGATACGGAAAAGGGCGCTGGTACCATGAACCCTGCTACCGCCCTGCGTGCTTTAGGGCCGGAGCCGTGGAGCGCCGCCTATGTAGAGCCTTCCCGCCGTCCCACCGACGGCCGTTACGGCGAAAACCCCAATCGTTTGCAGCATTATTATCAATACCAGGTGCTGCTCAAGCCTTCTCCCGATAATATCCAGGAAATGTACCTGGATTCTCTTACCGCGATCGGCGTCAAAGCAGAAGAGCATGATATCCGCTTTGTGGAGGATAACTGGGAAAGTCCTACCTTGGGCGCATGGGGCTTGGGCTGGGAGGTTTGGCTGGATGGTATGGAAATCACCCAGTTTACCTATTTCCAGCAATGCGGCGGCTTCGACTGCCACCCGGTATGCGGCGAAATCACCTATGGCATCGAAAGATTGGCCATGTTTATCCAAAAGGTAGACAGCGTTTACGATATCCAATGGGTAGAAGGCGTCACCTACGGCGACGTGCATCATCAAAACGAAGTGGATTATTCCAGATACAATTTTGAGATTGCCGATACCGCAATGCTGTTCAATTTGTTTGACCAATACGAAAAAGAAGGCTTGCGCCTGGTTCCCTTGGCAATGCCCCAGGTGGCCTACGATTATGCTCTGAAATGTTCCCACACCTTCAATTTGCTGGACGCGCGTAGCGCCATTTCTGTAACGGAGCGGCAAAGCTATATCGGCCGTGTGCGCCGTTTGGCGCGGGCTTGCGCCGAGGCGTACCTGGAGCAGCGTACCAAAATGGGCTTCCCTTTGGTCAAAGACCCTGCGTTACGGGCTGAACTTGGTTTGGATCAGGAGGAACAGGCATGAGCGATACCAGAGATTTTTTATTTGAAATAGGTTTAGAAGAAATACCGGCGCGGTTTTTGCCCCCGTCTGTAACCCAGTTGACTGATTTGGCCCGGCAGGCTTTTGACGGCGCGGGTCTCAAATACGATACGCTGCAGGTATACGCCACCCCCCGGCGGCTGGCTTTGCTGGTCACCGCCCTGGGCGAAAAGGCGGATGACGTGGTCACCGAGGTGAAAGGCCCCAGCGTGGCGGCGGCTTTCGATCAAAACGGTCAGCCCACCAAGGCTTTGCTGGGCTTTTGCAAGGGGCATGGCATTAGCGCCGAGGATGTGTATAAAAAAGAAATTTCCGGCAATCAGTACATTTTTGCCACTAAAAAATCTATAGGCAAAGAAACCATGACCATGCTGCCGGAGCTGCTTTACGGCTTGATCAACAAGCTGTATTTCCCCAAGCCCATGCGCTGGGGGTATCAAACCATGCGCTTTGTGCGGCCTGTTCGTTGGCTGGTGGCTTTGTTTGGCCGGGATATCGTTGATATCGAGCTGGCCACTGTAAAATCCGGTAATGTGAGCCGGGGCCATCGTTTGTTGGGCAGCGATCATATTGTGATCGAAGAACCCAGCCAATATTTGGACAAGCTGCTGCAGAACTATGTGATCTGCGATCAGAAGCTGCGCCTGCAAATGGTCAAGGAGCAGATCGCGCAGGTAGCGGCAAGCCTTCACGGCACGGTGGCCGATGATCCCGAGCTGCTGGAGGAAGTGGTCTATCTGGTAGAATATCCTACCGCGCTTTCCGGCGGATTCGAAGAAAAATATCTTAAAATCCCCAAAGAGCTGGTGATCACGCCTATGCGGGAGCATCAGCGCTATTTCCCTGTTTATGCTCAGGATGGTTCTTTGCTGCCCCGCTTTATTACCGTGCGCAACGGTGACGACCGTTTTCTGGATATCGTGGCCGCCGGCAACGAAAAGGTGCTGCGGGCCAGATTGGCGGACGCCGAGTTCTTCTATGTGGAAGACCTCAAGGACAAGATGGATGACAAGGTGGAAGAGCTGGCCAATGTGGTGTTCCACGAAAAGCTGGGCTCCATGCGGGCCAAGGTTGACCGCATCATCAAGCTGGCGGTGTTTTTAGGCCAGCAGCTTGGTTACAGCAAGGAAGAGCTGGAGCAAACCCGCCGCGCCGCCTTTTTGGCCAAGGCCGATTTGGGCAGCCGGGTAGTTTATGAGTTCCCTGAGCTGCAAGGTATCATCGGCGAGGACTATGCTTTGGCCGCCGGGGAAGACCCGGTGGTGGCGCAAGCCATTCGGGAGCATTATCTGCCCCGCTTTGCCGGGGACGAGCTGCCCGAAAGCAAACCCGGTATCGCGGTTGCTTTGGCGGATAAGCTGGATTCCTTGTCTGGGTTTTTTGCAATCGGCATGATCCCTACCGGCTCTCAGGATCCCTATGCTTTGCGCCGGGCGGCTGCCGGTTGCGCACAGATCATCACCAAGCGGCAATTGCAGCTCAATATGAAAGAGGTCATGCGCTATGCCTTCCAACTGATGGAGCAGGATGCGCCTGATTTTGACAGCGCCAAGGTGGAGGAAATGCTCACTGCGGTGATCGGCTTCTTCCGGCAGCGTTTGGATAATATCCTTAGTGAGAACGGCGTCAATTACGATATCGTCAATGCGGTAAGCGGCTTGCCCGATACCGATTTGTATACTATTTTACGCAAGGCTCATGCCCTGCACCAGCATCGCCGCAATTCCGGCTTCCCCTTGCTGTTGGCCGGCTTTACCCGTGCCGCCAATTTGCTGCGTTCCGCTACCGAAAAAGGCAGTGTGGAGTGGCAATCCCGGCAGGTGCAGGAGGAGTTGTTCCGGGATCAGAGCGAAAAAGCTTTGTGGTTGGAGCTGCAGGCGGCAGCGAGACTGGTGGAGCCTGCTTTGGCAGCAGGGGATTACAATGCGGCTTTGGACGCGGTGGGTGCTTTGACGAATCAGATCAACAGCTTTTTCGAGGCGGTCATGGTTATGGATGAGGATCTGGCCGTGCGCAATAATCGGTTGGCGCTGCTTTCTGATATCATTTCCTTGACGGCGGAGATCGGCGATTTAAGCAAAATAGTAGAAGACTAATGCTGTTTTATTGGTACGCTGCCCAGATGGGGTTGGGTTGCGTATACAAATAATGGGAGGAATGGATAATATGAGCAAATTCGTTTACCAGTTCAAAGAAGGCGACGCGGGAATGAAAAACCTGCTGGGCGGCAAGGGAGCCAATTTGGCGGAGATGACCAGATTGGGGATGCCGATCCCGCAAGGCTTCACCATCACCACCGAGGCCTGCAATGAGTATTATCGTTGTGGTCAGAACATTTCCCAGGAGATCAAGGATCAGATCATGGTCGCTTTGCACGAGCTGGAGAATATTTCCGGTAAAAAGTTTGGCGATAATGAAAACCCGCTTTTGGTTTCCGTGCGTTCCGGTGGCCGTGCTTCCATGCCTGGCATGATGGATACCATTCTCAATTTGGGTCTGAACGACGTGGCGGTAGAAGCCGTTGCCAAACGTACCGGCAATCCTCGCTTTGCCTATGACTCTTATCGTCGGTTCATTCAGATGTTCTCTGATGTTGTCAAGGAAGTTGCCAAATCCCGGTTTGAGCGGGTTTTGGATGGGATCAAAGAAAGCAAAGGCATCCATTTCGATAACGAAATGACCGCTGATGATCTGAAAGAAGTTATCGACAGTTTCAAGGGCATTTACAAAGACAACGTGGGCGAAGATTTCCCCCAGGATCCCCTGGTTCAGTTGATGGAATCGGTCACCGCCGTGTTCCGCTCCTGGAACAATCCCCGCGCCATTGTCTATCGCCGGATGAACGACATCCCCGGCGATTGGGGTACTGCTGTTAACGTGCAGATGATGGTCTTTGGCAATATGGGCGATACTTCCGGTACCGGCGTTGCCTTCACCCGCAATCCTGCCACCGGCGAAAAGAAAATGTTCGGCGAATATCTGATCAATGCCCAGGGTGAGGACGTTGTGGCCGGTATCCGTAC
>CAYOVS010000081.1:0-7562 GCA_964407445.1 uncultured Peptococcaceae bacterium | reverse complement strand
CCAATGGGTTGATCTTTTACTTGCTGGTTCCCGCCTTGGCCCTCACGCTTTTGGATGGTCTGACCTTTGGCGGCGCAGCCCCGTGGCTGCTGCACCTGATCGGCTTTTTTGTGGTGGCGCTGCCGCTGTATCTGCTCACCCTGCTGATCCCGGATTGCTTTGGCGGCGGCGATATCAAGCTGATGGCCGTTTGCGGCTTGGCGCTGGGCCGGAAGCTGACCTTGCTGGCGTTCTTTGTCGCCCTGCTGGTGGGGGGCGTTTGGGCGATCTACCTGCTGCGCAGTAAAAAAGCTCATCGCAAAAGCCACTTTGCCTTTGGCCCCGCTCTGGTGCTGGGTCTGCTCACCGCTATTCTAGCTGGGCAACCGCTCTTGCTCTGGTATCTTTCCCTGTTTTAACAGCCCTTTACTAGCCCGCCGAAACGGTACCCGTAGGGGAGTTGCCCGCATGGTCTTATCTCGCAACTGGCTGAGCTTGTTTTGGCGCAAGAAAGTATCGAAAACCGAGGTTACTTATGCCCACTTATCATTATAAAGCCCGCGACATCTCCGGCAAGACCATCACCGGCAGCATAGAAGCTGTGGACGAGGCGGCTTTGCTGGCGCAGTTGCAGGCCAAAAAACAATTTATTGTCTCTTATGCGCAAAACGAGAAGGAACAAAAGAAGTTTACGCTCAAACCCATGGCCTTGGCCGAGTTCAACCGGCAGATCGGCACCATGCTGGGTTCCGGCATCACTTTGGTGCGAGCCATTGAAATTATTCTGCGCCGGGATATTTCCGGCAAGGAACGGGAGCTGTACGAGGGGCTGTACCGTTCGCTGCTGGCCGGCAATTCCCTTTCCGAAGCTTTGGAGGAGGCAGGCGGCTGCTTTCCGCCCCTGCTGATCAATATGTACAAAGCAGCGGAGGCCAACGGCACCATCGACCAAACTGCCATGCGCATGGCGGAGCACTACGAAAAAGAACATAAGCTGAAAAGCAAGCTGCGCAGCGCCTCTACATATCCGATTATCTTGCTTTGTCTTACCTTGGGGGTGCTGGTAGTGATTTTCACCATGGTGCTGCCCAGCTTTTTTACCATGTTTGGCGATATGGAGCTGCCGTTTATGACCAAGGTGATGGTCGGCATCAGCAATGCACTGACCAACTATTTTCTCTATATTCTCATTGGCATTATGGTAGTGGTGTTTTTGTTTTCGCTGCTGCTTACCCAGCATGATGTGAAATTATTTCTGGATCGGCTCAAGCTCAAGCTGCCGGTTTTTGGCAAGCTGATGCGCACCATCTACACCGCTCGTTTTTCCCGCACGTTGAGCTCCCTCTATTCCAGCGGCTTGACCATCTTAACCGCGTTGCAAGTGTCCCGGGGCACCGTGGGCAATCTGTATATTGCCCAGCAGTTTGATACGGTGATCCGCGAGGTACGCAACGGCTCTTCCCTTTCCGCCGCGCTGGAGCAGGTAGATGGCTACGATAAAAAGCTGCCCTCCACCGTGCTGATCGGCGAAGAATCCGGCCAGCTGGAAAAAATGCTGCTTTCTGTATCCGATTCCTTTGATTATGAAGCCGATCAGGCTACCCAGCGGCTGACCACCTTGTTGGAGCCGGTTTTGCTGATTTTGATGGCGGTTGTTATCGGTACGGTAATGATTTCGGTGATCCTGCCCATTTACCAAATGTACGGTAATATGGGCTTGTAAGCTTGCAAAATGCCTGTTGCTGCCAAAAGGCAGCGCCTGCCCGTCTCTGTTTTGGGGGATGGGGAGGGCAAGATTGGAGAGAATACAAACAATGCAAACGTCTGTGTATATTGCAAATAGTGAGATCCGTGCCGTTACCGGCAAGGATCGGGGTCATAGCCTGAAAATGAAGGGCTGCTATGCCCAGCCCTTGCCGGAGGGGTTGCTGCAAAACGGCGCCATTGCCGATTTTACCGGTTTGGCGCAAACGGTTTCGGTGTTTTTTGCCCAAAATCGCTTGCCCCGGCGGCAAGTCAATCTGGTGCTGGATTGCGATTCTGCTTTGACCAAGATCATGGAAGCGCCCTTGTTGCCTGCAAAAAAGCTGCGCCAGTTGGTCAAGGGGGAGTATATCGGCCAGGGAGAGGCGGAGCTGCTTTGTGATTATGCGGTGCTGGAACCGGCCATCAAGCCAGCGGGCGCTCGGATCTTAGCCTGTGCTTTGGAAAAGCAAATCGTCGGCCAGTATCTGGATCTGTGCAATCGCATCGGTGTGGAGCTGGTGCAAATTGATTTGGCGTTAAGCTGCGCCATTCGCTATTGCCGCCGGATCCCCGCGCTGACCAACCGCACTTATATTATGACCATCCTTTCCGGCGCGGATATTGTTTCTTTGCTGTTTGTGGATGGCTTTTACCGGTTTTCCAATCGCAGCCGCCTGTTTGAGCAAAGAGGCACCCCGGCTGCGGCGGTGGAGATTTCCCGCACCTTGTCCTCGCTGGTGCAGTTTAATGCGGCGCAAAAAAACGAACAGGCCATCACCAATGCGTATATCTGCGGCATGCAAGGGGACGAGGTGGAGTTTTGCAACGATATTTCCTCCCTGCTGAATATCGAGGTCAGCATCACGCCGGAGTGGAAAGCGATCAAACGGGGCGTACAGGTGCCCATGCAAACCAGAGCCGGTGATTTTATCTATTGTCTTGGCGATATTATGTGTCGCTAGTGGGGGATATGTTATGAAAAGACTTAAACCAAATAAGCTGAATTTCATTGCCCGGCTGGCAGACGAACGGGATGCCGCCGCAAAAAAAGCCCAGCGTTTTAAGATGCTGCTGCCGTTACTGATTGCTTTGGCGGTGGTGGTGGGGCTAAGCGGCTATTTTCTGGTGCGCATTTATCTGGATCTGGGCCCCAAGCTGGCCAAGCTGCAAGAATATACGATGGATGAGCAAGTGCTTACCGATTATTATTCCACTGTGGCTTTGCAAAATCAGCTGGATACGCTCACCTATGCCATCTCTCGACAGGAAGGCGCCTTTGCCAATATTGCTTCCCATCCCGAGCTGGACGGGCCGATCTGGCAGAGCCTGATTGCGGCCTCCTGGGGCAAGGTGCAGCTGCTTTCCATGACCTACGACCGGGAAAGCGGTGCGCTGGTTTTGGATTGTCAGGCGGATAACGCTTTGCAGGCTTCTACCTATGCCCAGGCTTTGGAGGCCAAAGCAATTTTGAACCAGGTCTCCTATTTTGGCTACGACAGTGACGATGAACAGGATGCTACCGGTATGGGCAAGTATCTGGACTATAAGTTTACGGTAGTGTGCAGCCTGCCCGGAGGCAGCACAGTGCAGGACGGTGCGGCGCAGGATGGCGCAGCGCAGGACGGCGCAGCGCAGGATGGTGCGGCGCAGGATGGCGCGGCACAGGATGGCGCAGCGCAGGATGGCGCAGCGCAAGATGGCGCGGCACAGGATGGCGCAGCGCAGGACGGTGCAGCGCAGGATAACGCGGCACAGGACGGTGCAGCGCAAGAGGAAGGAGTTGCCCAAAATGAGTAATCTTTCCAAGAGAGAAAAAATGCTCCTTTATCTGCTGGCCTTGGTGATTATTTTGGCCGGCGGAATCAAGTTTGTGGTGCTTCCCCTCAGCGAACAGTATTTGACGCTTAAGGATCAGCTTTTTGAGGAACAACTGGTGGCGGGTGAATACGGTTCCGCCATTTCCACGCAGCAAACCTTAGCCGACAGCATCGCCCAGGCGGAGCAGGACTATCTGGCTTATCAGGAAAAACTGTACCCCGCCATGACCAATGGCCAGTTGGATCATCTGCTCACCCAATATGTGTTGCAGTTTCATCTGGACCCGGTTAGTGCCGAGTACGATAGCAGCTATCCCCAAGATGTGCTGCCTTTTGGCATTACCCAGGAGGAAGCGGAGAAAGCGGCCATGGAGCAGGCTGCGGCCAGCAGTGATCAAACCGCAGAGGGAGACGCCGGGGCGGCTAGTACCTTTGCTGCCGCTTACCCCCAGTTGGTTACCAATTACGGCATTTTGGTAGTCAGCGGCACCATGGCCAATATGATTGCGTTGGCCAACGATGTGGCAAGCAACCCTGCCATGCGGTTGATTGCCATTGACGCCCAGGCGGACAAAAAGCAGTTGGCCGCCACCATCAACGAAACGGTGTATGAATTTACTCTAACCTTTGTGATCTATATGAAGGACTGATGCGTATGAACAAAAAAGGCTCCGCCATGGCCTGGGCGGTGATCTCTATGACGGTGGTGCTGGTCATTGTCTTGGGGGTGCTGTCCTTGGCTCGGGCCTACAATCAAAGAAGCATTGACGAGAACGCCGGACGGCAGGCCTATCTGATCGCCCGAGGGATGGTGGATGCGGTAGTCAGCCAAATCGACGGCTTCCGTCAGGAGTTTGCGGCAGACGCCACCACGTTTGATTACACCAATCCGCTGATTCCCGCAGAAGGCGTTACCCTGCCGCTGACCGATTTTGCGCTTTCCGGAGAGGATATGAGCTGCTCCGGCTTTATTCAGCGTCCCACCGCAGCTACCTTGCTGGTTAGCGTTACCGCCCAGCAGGGTGGCCAAGCCCGCACCGTCAAGGCGTTGCTACAGCTTACCGAAACCACAACCGGCGCCGATTTGAAGAAATCTTTTGTGGGGCTGTATGCCGGCGGTACCCTGACGCTTGCAAAAGGTAGAGATATTACCACCTCTGCCGATACCGACGTTTATATCAACAACTTTAGCAAAAATCAGGGCGCGCAAAGCAATATTGACGTGGGCGGCACCTTGTATGTGGGGGACGCAGTCAAAAACCTGAACGCGTTGGAAAACAGCCATACCTTAAACGGCGCCTATGTTACCTGGGGCGAGCTGGCCAAGCTGCGGGAGCTTCCGCTGGCTGGCGATGTGCGGTTGGATGGCAGCTATATTGCCTTAAACGATGATGGTAATAATCCTGGATTAAGCGCAGGAAAAAATCACCTGATCGCCAATGGGGAGATCGATTATCTGACGTATACCGGTACCTGCGACAGGGATGGCCGCCTGTCCAATACCTATAATATCGGCTTTGGCAAAACCTATTATATCAAGATCACCCCCGGCTGCGATGTGGAGCTGACCTTTGTCATTTTTGATTTGCCCTTGGGGCGGGCGCAGCCCAATGTTTATATCTTTGTGGACGGGGATGACCCGGAGACCGGTGCATCTTCCACCTGCAAGATCAATTTTCTTTCCTTTAGCAGGTGGTATTATCACCTGTATATTTTAGGCGGCGAAGGCAGCACCATTATTTTAGGGGAGACGCCTTCCAGCGATACCATTTACGGCAGCATTATGGGCGACAATGTGATTATCGAAAATGATGTGCGATTTGACTATGTAGCGCCGGAAAATCTGCCCGGGATCAGCGAAAGCACCGTAGAAGGCGAATCTACCAAGAAGCTGCTTCATACCTGGGATTTCAGCTATTACGAAAAGGGCGAGTACAATGAAGTGGAAGAATAACAACAAAGGGATGACCTTGCTAGAGGTGATGCTGGCCATTGCCATTATCTCCATCTGCTCGCTGCTGCTGCTGACCACCTTTGGCGGGGCGGCCAATATGATGCGGCGGGGTGTGGATATCGGTCAGGGCGGCGATACCGTCTATCAGGCCTTGGAAGCGTCCGGCAGCGGCAGCGCCGCTACAGTCAGCTTTCAGTCCGGCAGCCAAAGCTTTTCTGTGCCGGGAGAGGTGCGCCGGGAGCAGGAGAGCGTAGGCGATCCCACAACGGATTTGGAATTTTGGCTGTTTGTAGCCGATGACGCGGCAGGGGAGGGTACACCATGAAGCTGCTGCGCAATACCAAAGGGCTGACCATGGTAGAGGTGATGGTCTCCTTTGTGATCCTCATGCTGATTATTGGCATCACCGGCGGGATTATGCTCAGCGTGTTTAATAATTTTGGGGTCAACTCCCGGATGAGCCAGGCGCAAATGCTGGGGGACAATACCTACAACTTTATCGCCAACCGGCTGACCTATGCGGTGCAGCTGGATTTGGCGGGAGACAGCAATGGGCTTCCCGATGAGCTGTGGGTTTCCGGCGGCCGTCTTTATTATCTGCAAGACCGGGGCGATGCGCTGGATGTGTTTGGTGAAGACAATTATACCTCGTTGCAGGTAAGCTTCAGCGCCACCGCCGCCGATAGTCTGCTGACTCTGACTGTGCTGGTAAAAGACCAGGATGGCCAGCAGCTCTATCAAAAAAGCAGCGCCTTGACCATGCTCAATATGGAGCGCTCGCCGGAGGCCCGGCTTTTTGGTGGGGCTACCGTTGGCGAGGAGCCCCATATCTCTTTTTCGGTAACACCGCAAATTACGCCATAAACCCATATCCCCTTGGAGCAAATCAGCGAAAATAACAATTTTACAGGATACCATGTCAATAGATGGGAGACGAAACACCATGAACAATCCCAGTGGCGGCAATGCCAGCAACGCCAACAATGTCAGTAATTTTAAAAATATCCGAATCGGCGAGATTCTCAAGGAGTACGGTTATATCAACGACGCCCAGCTGGAACAAGCGCTGGCCGCCCAAAAAAGCGACCGCAGCAAGCTGCTGGGCGATATTTTGGTGGAGATGGGCTTTGTTACCGAGCATCAAAAGCTGGAGGCCTTGGGGCAGCGATTGTCTCTGGGGCTGGTGCGGCTGGATAAATACCCGGTCAATGTGCAGGCGGTGGAAAAAATCCCCGAGGCGCTGGCGGTAAAATATAAGCTGATCGCCATCGCTTTTCAGCAGGGGCGCTTGTTGGTTGCGGTGAACGACCCCCTTAAGTTTTTTGCCATCGAGGATGTGCGCCAGCAGGTAAAGCTGCCGGTGGAAATTTGCCTTGCGGAAACTGCTCAGATCACCGCCGCCATCGAATATTATTATTCCGAGATCCATGCCCGGCAAGCGGCCGCCACCGCCCAGCCGGTAGCCCAAGTGCTGCCGGAGGAGCAAAACCCGGATGTGGACGAGGACGTTCCCGTGGTCAAGCTGCTCAACAGCCTGCTGGTGCGGGGCTTTAATACCAATGCCAGCGATATTCACATCGAGCCCTTTGAAGATAAGGTGCAAATCCGCATCCGGGTGGATGGGGCAATTGTGGACTATCTGACGGTAGCCACCTCCATGCATCTGCCGCTGATTGCCCGGATCAAGATTTTGGCTTCCCTGGATATTGCTGAAAAGCGGATTCCCCAGGACGGGCATTTTCGGATTATGCTATCCGGCATGGATATGAACCTGCGTGTTTCGCTGGTGCCAACGGTCTACGGGGAAAAAGCGGTGCTGCGTTTTCTTTCTACCAATGCCAAAATTGACAACGACGGCACTTTTGGCATGTCCGAAGCCAATTATCGCAAGATGAGCCAGGCGCTGCAATCACCCCATGGGATCATCTATATGACGGGGCCTACCGGCTCCGGCAAAACCACAACATTGTACATGATTTTATCGTATCTTTCCCGGCGTCAGGTGAATATTTCCACCATCGAAGACCCGGTAGAAAAAAACATTGCCCGGATCAATCAAATTCAGG
>CAYOVS010000080.1:0-7617 GCA_964407445.1 uncultured Peptococcaceae bacterium | reverse complement strand
GGCGTATGTCGAGAGGCGTATGGGTTCAAGTCCCATCTACCGCACCACGAAAGACCACCAAAATGGTGGTCTTTTTACTTTATGTACACAAAACCACCCGCAACGGGGGTAGAGTACAAAAGGCTTTAGCGTAAAAACCTCCTTTGGTAGAATAGAGACGGTGTCAGCCGAATCTAAAACAAGGGAGGTTTTTATGTGTCAGTGGACGAGAATAGTTTATCACATACGAAATGGGATCGTAAATAGCATAGTGTTTCCGCAGGAAAGTACTATACGGGCAGTTAAAGACAGATGTCCAGCAGAGCTGTGTGAAAGGAAAGGGGTAGAGATTATCGAAGCAAATGCCGGTGTGGAGCCCCTCCATATGGTAGTGCAAGGGGTATTATGGGAGTACGGTAGGAGCGAACGGCGGGGTTGCTTATTGTGCGCTGCCTTTTTAGTTGTGTTTTTTGCAAAGAGCTGCATGTGGCATACCATCTTGCTGTCTATTTTTGTTAGGTAGAGGTTACAGCATCGCGGAAATGTGCTGCACAATAAATTCTTCCAACTCTTCCGGTGGGATTTCCAAAGCGCTTGATAATTCATGGTACAGCTTGTCTTTTGCTGTTTTTGCAGTTTGGCTTTCTTCTTTGGAGGGCAGTCTTTTGGCGCTTTTATCATTTCGCCGCACATAATCCGTTTTGATTACCTTTACCCATTCCACCGGATCGTCTGATTGCATGGCTTCTATCAGCAGTGCCAGCCGGATTTTGTCGCTGCCCATCATGATGGTGCGGATATAGGGCATTCGCTCAATAAGCTCCATTGCTTCCTCTCTGGTCATGGTCTGTACCTCCTTTGGCCACAGCTATGCGTTCTCTGTTATCACCTTACGCTTCCAAAACGCAGTTATTCTCTTCGATGCCCAGCTTTTGGCGAATATATTGGCCCACCTGCTGGCCAGTGAACCCCAGCACAAAAGAAAACTCATCTTCGATCAGCTTTTCCGCCTGCCGCAAGATGGCCTCATCCGAGGAAGAAAGCTTTTTTTTGGCAGCGGTCAGTTCTTGTTTTTTCAGATAGATGCAGCTGATAAGCTGCAAAAGCTCCTGCTGCTGGCAGCGCTTCAGCATATCGTGAAAAATCTGTGCGCGGAGTTTGCGGTCGTTAATCCAAGAAAAATCTTGTTCTTTTATGGATAGGATTAGCGTGTCGATCTCTTGTTTGTCCAAGATATGCTGCATTCTTGCGGTTAGAATTTGATTATCTGCTGGAACATAAATCGTAGAGGTAGGGTCTCCCACGGGTTTCAGGATGTAAAAGGATTTTTGTTCTTTGCGGTCCGGCGTATCCATCAGCTTGATGTTCTCCACAAGGCATACGCCGTTGGCGGCATATCGGACATACTCATTTTTGCAATGCGCAGTGTTCATTTGGCTTCTCCTTCCATGGCTTGCGGCACCATGATGCTTATCGTGTTTGTTTTGCCACCTTAAAGGTGCAGGCCGGATACTAAAAAACGTGTAGCGGAACAACAGGACTTACGCTGTTAGGCTACACGTTGTAATTCTATTATATCAAATAGCATAGGGAAATTTCAAAGGGTGTTTTCAAGTATTGCGTAGATTATTTTTTGTGTATGAAAATAAACTGTTACGCTATTTGTAATACTTGCTGATGATGTTCATGCTTTGTTCCTATGATTGCTTTCTGTTGCGGGCATTTCGGGATGATACCACATAAATGTGAATTTTGTCCCGACGAAATTGTTTTTTGCTTTCCGATAAGAGATTTTTTAGTTTGGTTTTAGCTTTGTAGCGTATAGTGTACCTATCAAATCGCCGGGGAGGCTAAAACGATGAAAGAAAAACAACAAAATTTTCAGCGCAGGGAGCTTAAATATTTGCTTACCGATCAGCAGCGCGGCAGTCTGGAGGCAGCTTTTACCGGGTTGATGCAGCCTGATCTTCACGGAGAAAGCACCATCTGCAATATATACTGGGATACGCCGGATTATCGGTTGATCCGCCGGTCTTTGGAAAAGCCTGCATATAAGGAAAAACTGCGTTTTCGCAGCTATGGGCAGGTAAAACCGGAGGATGATATTTTTATGGAACTAAAAAAGAAATATGGTCAAATCGTCTATAAAAGGCGGATCTGTTTGCCGGAGCAGCAGGCAAGAGGATATTTTCTGGGCAAAAACCCGCTTCCCCCTTCTCATATCGCGGAGGAGATCGATTACTTTCGCAGGTTTTATGCAGGTCTGCGTCCTGCTATGTATCTTTGCTATGACAGGACAGCATATTATGGACGGTTTGACCCAGGGCTGCGCGTCACCTTTGACCGCAATATCCTTTGGCGGGAGCAGGAGCTTTCGCTGACCATGCCTTGTTATGGGCAGCCTCTGCTGCTGCCGGAACAAAGCTTGATGGAAATCAAGGCGGAGGCCGCTCTGCCTCTGTGGTTGGCGGAGTTATTGAGTGAACAACATATCTATCAGGTTTCGTATTCTAAATACGGAAAAGCCTATTTAAACAAATTGCAAAAAGGGATGCAGGGAGGTGTTTGTTGTGCTTGAGCAGCTTTTTAGTGGACTATTTGCAGCAGGAACGACAGATATTTCGATTGGACAGTTTCTTTGCTGTCTGGCCGTTGCCTTGGTGATCGGTTTATTGCTGGCGGCAGCTTATACCTATGGCAATCGCTACAGCAAAAGCTTTACCACCACCTTGGCTTTGTTGCCCGGCGTGGTTTGTGTGGTGATTCTGATGGTTAGCGGCAATCTGGGGGCCGGGGTAGCGGTGGCCGGTACCTTTAGCTTGGTTCGTTTTCGTTCAGTACCGGGAACTGCCAAGGAGATTTGCGCTGTGTTTTTGGCCATGGCCGCCGGTTTGGTGGTGGGCATGGGCTATTTGGCCTTTTCCTTTGTCTTTGCCTTGATTATGGCGGCGATCAGTATTCTGTATACCCGGTTGGGCTTGCTTGCTGACAAGCAAGCCGAGCTGCGACAAACCTTGCGGATCACGATTCCCGAGGATTTGGATTATCAGGGGGTGTTTGACGATCTTTTTGCCGAATATGCCGATCAGTGGCGCTTGTTGAAAGTGAAAACGACCAATCTTGGCAGTTTGTATAAGCTTACCTATGAAATTGTCTTAAAGCAAGTCGGCACAGAAAGAGACTTGATCGATCGTCTGCGCTGCCGTAACGGCAATCTGGAAATCAGCTGTTCCCGGCAGGCAGCGGAGAATGCGGAGCTGTAGCGGACAAATTACGATGCTTTGCTTTTTCAATACAAATTTGGGAAGCAATCAATGGAGGAAACAGTATGGTATATGTTATAAATAGGAAAAAACACAATAGCTGGCAGGTGTTGGCTTGTTTGGTTGGCGTTTTCCTTATGCTTGTGCTTTTGTGCGGCTGTAGTCAAAGTCAGGAAAATGTTTCGGCGGCCGATACGGCCAATAGCGGAGCAGCTACGCCGGATAGTCTGGTTTTGGCGGTAGCGGAGGCGGATATGTTCAGCGACCGGGATCGGGAAATCGGCTACAGTGATTATGTAACGATCAAGCTGGCGGATGGCGCCAGTCAGGCGGATGGAGATGGGGTGTCGGTTGCAGGCGATACCGTTACCATCAGCGCGGCAGGCACCTATCTTTTCACCGGCAGCCTTAGCGATGGGCAGGTATTAGTGGATTGCGGCGATAACGACAAGGTGACCCTGGTATTGTCGCAGGCGGATATTTCTTGCAGTCACAGCGCGGCTATTTATGTGCGCCAGGCGGATAAGGTCTTTGTCATTTTGGCGGCAGAGACCGAAAACAAGCTGGCTGTTACCGGAGAATATCAGCAGACGGACGATAATACGGTGGATGCAGCTATCTTTTCCAAGGGGGATCTGACCCTGAACGGACAAGGCGCCTTGACCATAGACGCGGCCTTTGGCCATGGGGTGGTATCCAAGGACGATCTGGTGATCACCGGCGGCGTCTATACCGTAAATGCGGCTTCCCATGGCTTTAGCGGCAAGGACAGTATCCGCATTGCCGATGGCAGCTTTACCATCACCTGTGGCAAGGATGGCCTGCATGCAGCCAATGACGAGGATACCACGTTGGGCTTTATCTATGTGGCGGGCGGCAGCTTTGCCATTGCGGCGGAGGATGACGGCGTGCACAGCGATCAGTATGTGGTAATCGTTGGCGGTGAAATGGATATCCGTCAAAGCATCGAAGGCATCGAGGGGCAAAGCATCGAAATTCGCAGCGGCAAGATCGCTTTGGTTGCCAGTGATGACGGATTGAACGCTTCCAGCCCCAGTACCGATACGACTGCCACTTCAGCTGCCAATGCAGGGAAGGATTCTACCCTTGCTGCAACCGGCAATGCTGGGATAGCAGGGGATCCCATTGCTGGCACAACCGGCAATGCCGGGGCAACAGGCGCTGCTGACCCGGCGGTGGCTGGCGGCAAAATGGCAGATGGCGGTTTTGGCGCCGACGCCGCTTGTCAAATCATCCTTTCCGGGGGCGAGCTGTGCATCAACGCTCAGGGAGACGGTATTGATTCCAATGGCGGCATCATGGTTAGCGGTGGCAGCACCTATGTAAGCGGGCCCACCGGCAGCGGAGACGGGGCGTTGGATTATGGCGGCGAAGCGGTGATCAGCGGCGGTGTGTTTGTGGCGGCAGGCAGCGCCGGGATGGCGCAAGGCTTTGGTTCCGTCTCGCTACAGGGTTCTATCCTCTATGTTTTGGATACCGTGCAAAGGGCCGGAACCACCATCGTTTTGCAGGCTGCGGACGGCACCGTCTTAGCCCAGTACGCGCCGGAAAAGGAATATCAGTCCGTAGTAATCAGCGCCCCCGGCGTTAACGACAGCGGCAGCTATACGCTGCTGGTTGGCGAGCAAAGCTATGCGGTGGAGATGACAGCGATCACCTATAGCAATGGCAGCGGCCGGGGTGGTTTTGGCGGAAAAGGGCAGATGATGCAGGACGGCACGATGCCGGATGGCGGCACGCCGTGGGATGGCGGCACGATGCCGGATGGCGGTACGCCGCCGGAGGGGATGACTAGGGGGGAGAGGCCGAACCAGAACACGCAGGAGGGCGTAGCCCCGGCGAATACAGCCTTACCGGAGCAAGCGGTATAAGTATAGCGGGCCACAGTAGCGCCAAGGGCAGCAGCGCTTTTGTATTTGCAACGCAAACAAAAAACAGACGGTTCGCAGGATTGCGAAACCGTCTGTTTTGTTGTTGCGTTGCAAATACGGTTGTGAGGATAGAACTAGTCTAAGGTGATCACGGTGCCGGTTTTGCCATCAATGGCGTCAACGGCTTTGAACAGAGAGGTGATGATCGCTTTTTTGCCGGGGTTGGCTTTGGCAAATTTAACGGCGGCTTTGATCTTAGGCAGCATGCTGCCGGGAGCGAAATGACCTTCGGCCATATACTTTTCGGCTTCGGCTACGGTCAGATGAGACAGGTTTTCCTGATTGGGTTTGTTGAAGTTGATGGCAACTTTTTCCACTTCGGTGAGGATCATCAAAGCATCGGCCTGGATTTCTTCGGCCAGCAGCTCGGCGGCAAAGTCTTTGTCGATAACAGCGGCTACGCCTTCCAGATTGCCATCGGCGGTTTCAACAACGGGGATACCGCCGCCGCCGCAGGTGATGACTACGGTGTCGTTCATCAGTTTACGCACAGAGTCGATTTCCACGATCTTGGTGGGAACGGGGGAGGCAACCACTCTCCGCCAGCCGCGACCGGCGTCTTCTTTCATGGCATAGCCTTTTTCATCAGCAATGGCTTTGGCTTCGGCTTCTTGATAGAAGGGGCCAATGGGTTTGCTGGGGCTCTTGAAGCCGGGATCATCAGCGGGGACGACCAGCTGGGTGACCAAGGTGACTACGGGGGTTTTCATGCCGTGGGCTTTTAAAGCTTCACGCATACCCTGTTGAATATGATAACCGATATAGCCCTGGCTCATGGCGCCGCAAACATCAAAGGGCATAGCGGGGGTAACTTCTTTGGCGGTTTCAGAGGCTAAGAGGATACGACCAACCTGGGGGCCATTGCCATGAACGATGGTGACCTCGTAGTCTTTTTTGACGATATCACAGATATAGCCGCAAGTTTTCTTTACGACTGCCAATTGTGCTTCCGCAGTGGCGGCGCCTTTGGATTCCTGCAGAGCATTGCCACCCAGGGCGATAACGATTCTTCCATTTGCCATTTGTTTTCATTCCTCCGTTTTGATTTTGTGATGTGGTATCAATTTATTTAATGGATACCCTTATCCATTATACCCATAGTGTCCAAAAACTCCGCAATTGCGTCATGCTTTCCAGAAACAAGCCAGACAAAGCGGAGGAAGGCCAGCCAGAGAGCGTACTAATCGTACGCAACCGATGATGGCTGCACCCACATTGTAGTCAGGCGTAGTTTATGGGCAGCCCGACTGGTAACACATACAGGAATATTATACCCTATTCCGACAAAAAAAGCTAGCCTATTGTTGCAATAATTACGGCCTTGATGGTATGCATCCGGTTCTCTGCTTCATCGAAAACCTTGGATTGCTGTGAGAGGAAAACATCGTCGGTAACTTCCCGGATATCCAGCCCTTTTTCCTGCCATTTTTGGGCGTTGGCGGTATCAAGATCGTGGAAGCTGGGCAGGCAATGGAGGAAAATGCAGTCCGGATTTTCGGTTTTATCCAGCATTTGCCGGTTTACCCGGAAGGGTGTCAGCGCCCGCACTCTTTCCGGTGTTTTTTCTTCCTCGCCCATGGAGGCCCAAATATCGGTATACAGCGCGTCTGCGCCTTTGAGGCAGGCGGGGTCGTCGGTGATTTCGATGGTGGCGCCGGTTTCTTTGGCGACGGCCAGCGTATTGGCCATCACGCTATCCGCCACCTGCAATTCCTTGGGGCCGAAGCCTACATAATGCATCCCCATCTTGGCGCAGCCGTACATCAGCGCATAGGCCACGTTATTACGAATATCGCCGCAGAAAACCAGCTTACATTTGTGCAGCGGTTTAGCGCTGTTTTCTTCCAGCGTCATCAGATCTGCCAGCACCTGCGTGGGATGATCCACATCGGTTAAGCCGTTCCATACCGGCACCCCGGCGTATTTGGCCAAATCTTCCACCACCTGCTGCTTGTAGCCCCGGTATTCGATGCCGTCATAAAAACGACCCAGTACCTTGGCGGTATCGGCCAAGGATTCTTTTTTGCCCATCTGGGAGCTGCCGGAATCCAGGAAGGTGACATGAGCGCCTTCATCCAGACAGGCTACCTCAAAGGCGCAGCGGGTGCGGGTAGAGGTTTTTTCAAACAGGAGCACAATATTTTTGCCCTTCAGACGATAATCGTAAATACCGGCCCGCTTTTTATCCTTGAGCGTATGGGAAAGATCCAGCAAATAGCGGATTTCCTGGGGGGTATAATCCAATAAGGTGAGCAAGCTTCTTCCTTTTAAATTGACGGGCATAGTGATAACCTCTTTCCTCTGATAGTTTTCCATGTTAATAATAAACAAAACTGATGTATAAATATGCGAAAAAATATTTTCTAATATTTAGTATAAGGCTAAAATAACTGCTTGTCAACCCTGCATATCCAGACAATATG
>CAYOVS010000079.1:3486-7681 GCA_964407445.1 uncultured Peptococcaceae bacterium | reverse complement strand
CAAGTGGGGAATAACAGTGGTAAAATCATTCAGCTTTGTTGTTTACAATTCTATATTTTAATAAGGAGATTGTATGGAACTGACGGCACTGATCATTTTTATTTGTACATATGCATTACTTTTGATTTTCCCCCGGTTTAGAGCTTATATTGCATTGGCATCCGCCGCTCTTTTTGTGGTCTTGGGGATTCTCCCTGTGGGAAAAGTTTTGGCCAGCGTGGATTGGAATGTGATTATGATGATCGCCGGCAACATGGGTATCGTTTTTTTGTTTGTGGAATCGAAAATGCCTTCTTTGCTGGCGGATATGCTGATCAACAAAACGCCAAATGTCAAATGGGCGGTGATCTCGCTGGCGCTTTTTGCAGGCATCATCTCGGCCTTTGTGGATAATGTGGCTACTGTTTTGATGGTGGCTCCCGTGGCGCTGACCATCTCCAAAAAGCTAAACATTTCCCCGGTGCCAAGCATCATTGCCATTGCCGTGTCGTCCAATCTACAGGGAGCGGCTACGCTGGTGGGGGATACCACCTCCATTTTGTTGGGGGGATATGCCAATATGGACTTTCTGGATTTCTTTGTCTTCCAGGGGAAACCAGGCATGTTTTGGGTCGTTCAGGTGGGGGCGATTGTATCCACCTTTGTGCTTTTGTACATATTCCGCAAGGAAAATGCACCGGTAAAGGTGGAGGATAGGACGTTGGTAACCGACTATTTTCCCTCGGTTTTGATGGCAGGCACGGTCGTTTTGCTGATTTTGGCTTCTTTTATCCCCGGCAAGCCTAAAATCACCAATGGTCTGATCTGCATGACGCTGCTGCTGATCGGTATGTTGCGAAATTATTTCTTCAGAAAAGACAAAGCTGTTTTTGCAAAAACCTTTAAAGAAATTGATTTTTTTACCCTTGGCTTGTTATCCGGCTTATTTATTGTAATTGCCGGAATCATCGAAGCCGGTGTTGTCACCCGGGCCAGCGAGTTATTTGTCAAGCTGAGTGGAGATAATTTGTTTGTGGTCTTTACCCTGATCGTTTGGGCGTCGGTATTTTTCTCTGCTTTTATCGACAATATTCCTTATGTGGCTACGATGCTGCCGGTTGCCCAGGGGATCGCCGGAATTTTGGGCATTGATCCCTATTTGCTCTACTTTGGCTTGCTGACTGGCGCCACCTTGGGCGGCAACTTGACGCCTATCGGCGCTTCGGCCAATATCACCGGCTTAGGCATTCTCCGTAAAGAAGGCTATCAGGTAAGCGCAGGCCAGTTTATGAAGATCAGCGTACCGTTCACCTTGGCGGCAGTGCTCTCCGGCTATTTGATGGTGTGGCTCCTTTGGCATTAAGGTCGCATCGAAAAGGAATAACAGCGTAATAAAAAAAGCTGCGTTTGTGTTTGAACAACCAACACAAACGCAGCTTTTGTACATCTGAAAATTATTTTTTGCTGCGCAAATGATTGACCAACACGATGATTTCGTGGCAGAGCAGTGGCAGCATACAGAAGAGCAACAATTCTCCCCACTGGGTGACGGTTAAATGGGTGGTGGTAAAAGCCACATTGAAGAAGGGGATTTCTGTTGCCAGAATTTGTAACAGCAAGCCCGCGCCGAAGGCAAAAATCATCATCTTGTTGCGAAATGCGTCTTTGTTGAAAATGCTGATCCGGGTATTGCGCATGCCGATACTGTGGAAAAGCTGGCTGACTGCCAATACGGTAAAGGCATAGGTTTGAGACAGGGTAAGCAAATCGCCGGTGAGCAGCAAATCAAAATTGGCTACCGTAAGCTGTTTGCCTGCTGCCAGCAGTTGCTGGCCGACAGGATACAGAAACGCGGTCAGTGTCATGGCGGCGATCAGCAAGCCGTAGAAAATGGTGATAAAATAGCCGCCATCGCTGAAAAAGCCTGCTTTGATGGAGCGGGGTGGCTGCTCCATGATGCCCTGTGGCTTGGTATCTGCGCCCAGCGCCAGTGCAGGCAGGGAATCGGTGATCAAATTGACCCACAGAATATGCACTGCCCGCAGCGGAGAGGCCAGTCCCACGGCAATAGCCGCAAACATGCTAATTACTTCCCCCAGATTGGAAGAGAGCAAAAACAGCACGGTTTTGCGGATATTTTCGTAGATGCCCCGGCCTTCCTCAATAGCTTTTTCGATGGTGGCGAAGTTGTCGTCGGTCAGCACCATTGCCGCGGCGGATTTTGCTACGTCGGTGCCGCTGATGCCCATGGCCACGCCGATATCAGCGGCTTCCAGACTGGGCGCGTCGTTGACGCCATCCCCGGTCATGCTGACTACCTGGTTATTGGCTTGCAGCGCCCGGACGATGCGCACCTTATGCTCTGGACTGACCCGGGCAAACACCCGCAGGCTGCAAACTCTTTGCTCCAATTCTTCCTGGCTCATGGCGTTTAAATCGCTGCCGCTAAGGCATTGCTCCGGGCTTTCGGCGATGCCCAGCTCTTTGGCGATGGCGAAGGCGGTGTCCTGATGGTCGCCGGTGATCATCACTGTGGTAACGCCTGCTTGGCAGAAATTGGCCACAGCTTCCCTAGCCTCGGGGCGGGGCGGATCGATCATCCCTACCAAGCCCACAAAGGTCAATGCGCTTTCTTCGGCCCGGTCATTATCCAGTTTTATGGCCAGGGCCAGTACCCGCAGGGCGGATTCCGCCATGGTGCTGGCGGCCGCTAGGATAGCGGATTGATCCTGCGCCGTGATGGCTCTGGTTTGCCCGCCGCTGGTGATTTGGCTACAAAGGGGCAACAACCGGTCTACCGCGCCTTTGGTGTAGGCGGTCACTTGCGCTTCCGTTTTGTGTACCGTGGTCATCAGCTTGCGGCCGGAATCAAAGGCCTGTTCATTAATGCGCGGCGCATCGGCTTCCAAGGCCGGACGGCTGATTTGCAGGTGTGCCGCCATATCCAATAGAGCCAGCTCGGTGGGGTCGCCCAGCCGTTTACCGTTCTCCAGAGAGGCGTCGGTGCATAGGGTAAATCCGTCAAGAAACAGCTTGTGTTGGGGATAGGCAAGCTGGTCTACCGGCTGGAGTTGCTGATCCACATATACTTGCAGCACTGTCATTTTATTCTGGGTGAGGGTGCCGGTTTTGTCGGAGCAGACGGTGCTGACTGCACCCAGGGTTTCTACCGCAGGCAAACGGCGAACGATACTGTTGACCTTGACCATTCGTTGTACGCCAAAGGCCAAAACGATGGTGACCACGGCCGGTAAACCTTCGGGAACGGCGGCCACGGCCAAGCTGATGGCGGTAATCAGCATTTCCGCCAAATCTCGTCCTTGCAGCAGGGCAATCACAAACATGGCGGCACAAATTGTCAGGGCCAAAATGCCCAGCAGCTTGCTTAGTTCCGCCAGCCGCTTTTGCAGCGGGGTAGGCGGCTCTTTGCCACCCAGCATCATGGCAATTTTGCCGATTTCCGTGTGCTCTCCGGTAGCTACTACCACGCCCTCGCCCCGGCCATAGCTGACGGCTGTGCTCATGTAGGCCATATTATGACGGTCGCCCAGTGTGGCATCGGCAGCTGCCAGAGAATCGGCTTGTTTTTCTACAGGGACGCTTTCGCCGGTCAAGGCGCTTTCCTCAATTTTAAGATTGACGGTGGAAAGCAGTCTTAAATCCGCAGGGATGATCCGACCCGCTTCCAGTAGAACGATATCGCCCTGAACCAGTTGTGCGGCAGGAATTTCCTGTACAGCGCCACCACGGCGAACCACCGCGAAAGGACTGCTGATTTTTTTCAAAGCTTCCAGCGCCCGTTGCGCCTTTCCTTCTTGAATTACCCCAACTACGGCATTCAGCAGGACAACGCAGCCAATAATCACCGCATCGGAATATTCCTTGAGAAAAATGCTAATGACTGCCGCAGCTAAAAGAATGTAGATCAAGGGGTCGTTTAGCTGGGCAAAAAACATTTGCAGTTTTGTGGGCGGCGCCGCCTCCAGCAAGACGTTTTCGCCGTTTTCTTGCAGACGTTTTGCTGCTTCTTCCGGCGTTAATCCGGAAAGATTGCTGTTTACTTCTTGCAAAACCTGCTCTTGCGATTTGGTTTCAAACATATGGTTCTCCTTTTCCGTAGGTTAGCAGATATACGTTATTATGATGCAAGAAATCTCAAAATGCAATAGTAAAACAGAATATTGTAATAATACCACAGGATTGTTTTAGACAAACT
>CAYOVS010000079.1:0-3476 GCA_964407445.1 uncultured Peptococcaceae bacterium | reverse complement strand
ATTTAGGTCTTGAGGCATCTATTCCGTAAGATCTTTTTAAAGAATTTTCTTCATAGACATTTTGGGCGATTTGCGCTATAATGTACTTTAACTTATATAAGGAGGATAGATTTTGTTTATGAATTCCCACTCCTATGTGCTGGTTAGTGACGCAACCAACGATTTATTGGCAGAACTGGCTGCTGCGGCAGATATTCATATTATTGCTATGCCGGTGGATATTGAGGAAGAACCATATCGTTATTCGCCGATTGACGGAGAAATCAGCCCGGATGATTTTTATGCTGCCCAGAAAGCAGGGAAACATGCCCATACTTCTCAGATCAACTCTGCTGTATATTATGCGTATTTTCAAAAGTTTTTGGAGAATGGACAGGATGTTTTGTACATTGGCTTTTCGTCCGGGTTGAGCAACACGGTTTTGGCAGCGGCCACCGCGATGGAAGAGCTGCGGCAGCAATATCCCCAGCGAAAATTATATTGTCTGGATTCGCTATGTGCTTCGGTGGGCGAGGGATTATTGGTTTATCTGGCCGGGCAAAAGCGTTTGTCCGGGATGAAAATGGAGCAGCTGATTTCTTGGGTGGAAGAAAACAAATTGCAGCTTTGCCATTGGTTCACAGTGGATGATTTGGCGTATTTGCGCCGGGGCGGCCGGATTTCTGCCGCTGCCGCTACCGTGGGTGCGATGATTCAAATCAAACCGGTTATGCATGTGGATGATGCTGGGCATTTGATCAATGTGGCCAAAGCCCACGGCCGCAAAAAGGCTTTGTACGCCATGGCGGCAGCCATGAAGGATACTTGGCTGCCCCAGCAATGCAAGACGGTATTTATCGGTCAGGGCGCTTGCCTGGAGGATGCTGGGGTTTTGGCCAAACTAATTTTGGCAGATTGCCCTGAGGCGGAAATAACGGTGATGCCGATTGGCCCGATTATTGGCGCCCATACAGGCCCTGGCGTTCTGGCGTTGTTTTTTATTGGCAGCAAGCGATAACCAAGCAGAAAATCTGGAAGCAGAGCAAGGCGAAGAACAGATTGCTTGTAAACCAAAGAACCAGCAAACAGACAGGCGAAAAAGCTGTGATCAAGTGGATTTTCTTGCAGTAATATCAAAAAGCACATTGTCCTTGTGGGGCAATGTGCTTTTTCTTTTTGAGGGATGTTTGTGGTTGGAAATGAAGGTTTACAGTGTTTTCATTGCAGCATAGCCAGCGTCAAAAGCTTTTAGATTGGCTTCCAGGGCTTTGGCAGGAACCCGTTTGACCAGATTTTCTTTCCAAACTTCTTCGGGGAAGTCCAGCTTAGCGGCCAAAGCGCCCAGCAACACTACGCTGGCTACCTTGACGTTGCCGATTTCTCTGGCGATGGTGTTGGCATCAATACATTTGATATCGTTCCGCTTTTTCAGTTCTACCAAAGCGGCATCCGGATAATCGGCCATACCCACAAAAGCCAGCGGCGGGATCATTCTCTCCTGATTGAGGATCATTACGCCGCCTTTGGCCAGATAATGATTCCAGCGCAAGCCTTCGGCTTCTTCAAAGGCCAGGATTACTTGGGCTTCTCCAGGGCTGATGAAGGGAGCGTATACTTTTTCGCCGAAACGAACCTGGGCGTGCACGCTGCCGCCGCGCTGGCTCATACCATGGGTTTCCGCTTTTTTCACGTCCATATTGTCGATGCAGCTTAATACATCAGAAAGAATATTGCTGGCCAAAATAACGCCCTGGCCGCCGCAGCCTACGATAAGAACGTTTTGAGTTTCTTTATAATTAGCCATTATTCTTCACCTCCCGGATTGCGCCTTTGGGGCAGATTTGTGCGCAAACAGTGCAGCCAACGCATTCATCGGCTTTGATCATCGGAATTTGTTTGCCTTTGTCGGTGGTCTGCTCAGTCAGCTCAAAGGCCGGGCAGGTGCACTGCTTGAGGCAAATATGGCAACCGATACATTTATCCGCCACCACTTCACATTTTTGCGTGGATACATATTTTTTAGGATAGAGCATGCAGGGACGATTGGTCATGACTACGGATACGCCCTCATATGCCGTGGCGTGCTTTAAGGTTTCCAAGCAGGCATTGTAATCATAAGGATCAACAATATGGAAGTCTTTTACACCCAAAGATTTGCAGATCTCGGGGATGCTGACAGGATCGGCCGTGATGCCGGACAGGGTGTATTCTGTGCCGGGGTTAAACTGACCGCCGGTCATACCGGTGATGCTGTTGTTGAAGATCAACAGAGTCAGATTGCTCTTATTGTAAGTGGCGTTGAGCAAACCTGTCATGCCGGAATGGAAGAAGGTGGAATCGCCGATAATGGCAACGGTGGGTTTGTCCTGTTTGCCGGCCCGGCCTACGCCAACCGCGTTGCCTACGCTGCCGCCCATTTCCAGGTCGGTATGCATATGTTCAAAGGGCGGCAGGGTGATCAGGTCGTAGCAACCGATATCGCCGCATACGTTAAGATCCATTTTTTTGACAGCCATTGAGATGCCTCTGTGGGGGCAGCCTGCGCACTGTACGGGCAGACGGGGAACGCTCTTGGGCGGATTGGCCACGATCTGGGCCATGCCTTTCCAACGAGGCAGGTCGATACCGGCTTTAATGAAACCGGCGGCAACTCTGTCGGGAGTGAACTCGCCTTCCATGGGGAAGACGTCTTTGCCGATTACGGCAATGCCGGCAGCTTTTAGATGTTCTTCGATGAAGGGCTCCAGCTCTTCCACGACAAACAGCTTGTCTACGCTGGCGGCAAATTTCTTAATTTTGTCCATGGGCAGCGGGAAGGTCATTCCTAGCTTGAGGAAGCTGGCGTTGGGCATCACTTCTTTGGCGGCCTGATAAGTAACGCCGCTGCTGATGATGCCGATTTCTTTGCAGCCAGGCTCGATGCGGTTGATGTCGGATTCGTTGCCGAACTCGGTCAGCAAACGCTCTCTTTCCAGCAACCAAGTGCGCAGCTTGCGTGCATAACCTGGCAGCAGGCAATATTTGGCAATATTACGTTCAAAGCCTTTGCAGGCGTGCTCGGTGCGTTCACCCAGCTCTACCATGGATTTGGAATGGGAAAGGCCGGTGGTGCTGCGGAGAATGACGGGGATATCAAATTTTTCGCTCAGATCCAAGGCCAGGCCCACAAATTCTTTGGCTTCCTGGCTGTCGCTGGGCTCTAAAATCGGGCAGCGGGCCAATTTGGCAAAATAGCGGTCGTCCTGCTCGGTGGAAGAGCTGGCCATACCGGGATCGCCGCAGACAACCATCACAAAGCCGCCGTTTACGCCGGCATGGGTGAAGGCTACCAAGGGATCACAGGCCACATTGGCGCCGGCGCTTTTCATGGTGGTCATAGTGCGGCTGCCGCCAAAGGAAGCGCCGATGGCCACTTCGGTAGCAACCTTTTCATTGGTAGCCCATTCTACATAGATATCATCTTTGTATTGCGCTGTATTTTTCAAAATTTCGCTGCT
>CAYOVS010000078.1:0-7719 GCA_964407445.1 uncultured Peptococcaceae bacterium | reverse complement strand
ATGGCCTGATAAGCAGAGGCATAAAACTCCGCCTTATCCGCCGTAATGGCAATACTCCAATTTAACGTTTTGTCTATAGGGGTATAGGCGGCAAAACGAGCGCCGGCCACATAGTCATAAGAGGAAAAACCGGAATCTCCTTCCACCATCAAATCCCATAAATCCTGCAAAGATTGATAGCGAGCATCCTCTTTGATCAACGACACCATATTTACATTTTGATACAGCATGTTTTCATCTACATGAGCAATGCAATGCATATTGCGATCCAAAATAAATGTGGAGCCGTTCTCACCAATGGTAACGTCCCGCACCAAATCGTTTAACACACTTGCATCAATCATCAAAATCACAACACCGTCAAACACATTATTGCGAAGGATCGGCGCGGCGACGGTCAACACATAGTTTTGCAATTTTTCATCATAGCGCACATCCGTTACAAAGCTTCGGTTTTCATCCCGGGGAATGATAAAATAGTCGTTTTGTGAGTGATCAATACCGGAAAGAGAAATCCCGTTCACATTCGTTACCAATGCGGCTAAAAAACCATTGCGCTCCTGCACCTGGGCCATCAACGACTGATCAATTTGCTCTGGGGGGAACATCCCCACCCATTGGGAAATTTCCACAGCCAGCTCCCGATATACCTCCAGCTTAGCGGTAACCCGGCCGGAAGCCAAATCTGCAATATCGGTCATGGTTTTTTCCAGCGTTTTTTGCGTACTGTCATAGATAAAATACGTTCCCAGTAAAGAGATAATCAACACCGAGAATGCAACCAAGGGGATTAGCACTAACAAAAATCTTGTTTTCAATTTGGCGTTATGCCAGCTTCTTTTGAAGGATTTTTTTCCCTCGCTTTGCGTATTCTCCATTCGTCCATCCTCCGTCCAGATTGGCTGCATTCAATTTGTTTTCAGTTCTAGCCAACAAACGAACTACAATTGAAGCAATTTAGTTCTCCTATGCCTCAATAATCGCCAAACAAAACAAATACTGATCTTCTTCTTTGGCTAAAAGCTGTACCCGAACTAACAAAGGCAGCAAAGTATTATCGCTTGTCTTACGCCGGAGCAATCCTTGTACTTGTTCTATGCTGGCCCCGGCCTGCTCCAGTAAGTTCCAAAAGCATTCCTCATCCTCGTCCGTCAACCAACCCAACGAGGTGCAGCCGGATTTGCTGATATAATCACGGCTGGACCCGGTAAGCTCTAGATAAGTTTCGTTGCAACGCACCAGCTCCAAAACGCGGCCCCGCATTTCCAGCACAGCAACCCCGCCGATAATACAATTAAGCAGCTTGGTAAGCAAAGGACTGGTGGACAACAAATCGCCTATCGGCATTGCGGCAGCACTTGGGCTGCTTCCTCTCGCAACATTGCTTTGCTGCTGTTCATCATTCACCAGTAGTTCATAATCCCCAACTGGCATCGGGCGATAATAATAATACCCCTGGGCAATGCTACAGCCAATGCTTTGCAAAAACTCCGCCTGATCCCCGGTTTCCACACCTTCCGCAACAATCGTCATTCCCAAACGCTTTGCCATACTGATCACCGAAGAAAGAATACAGCCAGCCCGATCATCATGCCTAGAAGGCATCAAAAATTTGAGATCAATTTTCAATTCGTCCACAACGATATCTTTTAAGGAATTGAGAGAGGAATAGCCGCTGCCAAAATCATCCATCAACACCCGGAATCCCTCGGATTGCAGCTCCCGGGTAATTTCGGTCAATTGAATAATATCCGCAACAAAGGAGCTTTCCGTTAATTCGAATTTCAGCAAATGGCGAGGGATATCGTACTTATCCACATGCGCTAAAATCGTTTCCAAAAGTTTCGGGTTATAAAGATCCACTCTGGAAACATTGACAGAAATGGGTAAGACCTTTTTGCCCTGATTCAGCCATTTGCGAATCAAAATACAAGTCTGCATCCAAACATGGGAATCCAAAGCGGTAATAAAACCGTTGCGTTCAAACAAAGGGATAAACTCCCCTGGCGCAATCAATCCCCTTTCCGGATGCCGCCAACGCACCAGAGCCTCTGCCCCAACTACCGTTCCGGTGTCGATACGGCATTTAGGTTGGAAAAAAACTTCAAATTGACCATTGACAAGCGCGGTATTCATTTCCGCTAAAATCTGTTGCTCCCGCTGTTCCTGTTCTTTCAAAGCCTGATCGTAATATGCTATATGGGTTACATAATTGCCCTTGATCGTTTTTTGCGCCAAAGCAGCTCTGTCCAGCATGGTATTGATCGGCAAAAACCGTTCATCAATCACATACAGGCCAAAAGAAAGAATTAATTCATATTTCAAGGGATAGCGCTGCGCCGCTAATTGGATTTGATCCAGCAGCCTTTTTACCATATCAGGGTCATTAGGCATACAAATTGCAAAAATATCGGAGGCCACGCGACAATAGGTCCCCAACTCTTCCGATTCTACGGATTCTTGCAGCTTAACCGCAAAATAGCGTAGCATGCGATCCCCTTCCTCGGGACCAAACAGCTGATCCACCAATCGAAATCGCTCAATATCCATGCGGATCATCACATATTCTGTATTCAAATCGCTGTCCAGCATTTGTCTGGTTTGATCGGAAAACGTATCTCTGTTGGGAATTTTGGTCAATTGATCCCGTTCTGCTAAGAACTCCAGTTTTTTACGGGAAATCACCTCATCGTGAACGTTATTGATGGTGATAATCACCCGTTCCTTATCCCCCTGGGACCCAACTAGCAGAGACAAAGAGACCCGAAACCATTCGTAAGCTTTAGCGGCCGTATACAAACGCAGTTCTCTCTCGCGATGCAAAACCCCGGATACACCGGTAAGATCAAGCATTTCCAAAAGCGCAGGCATGTCAGGACGATACACAATCCCCTGCAAACCGGCAATAGGCTTAAGTCTAATTGCAGTAAAATCACCGGATAAATACTTATTAATAGAAGAATCTATGTAAAACTCATTCGTTCGATAATCATATTCCAGCACCAATGTTTTGGTCTGCTCCAGAATAATTCGGTAACGTTCATCTTTTCTTTGATGAAACGGCAACTCCATCTGCGGTTTCTCTTTTCCATCCGGTCGTTGTCCGATATTCTCTCTATTCTCTTCCTTGGCGAACACAGCGTATCCCCACTTCCTTCCCTTTCAGAGCTTTTTCTTCGTCAGGAATTTTTCCAAATCTTATGTCTATTTATTTTGCTGAACAATAAGCAAGTGTAAATGCATCCATAAACCGTAACCATAATTATCATCGAACATGGTTATAAATCACCCAGAATAGTACATATTCTTGTTTATTTTATCACCTATTTCGACAATTGTCGAGTAGTACGATGACTTTTTCCTGAACGCATTTGCGATATCCATGATCCCTTTTTCCTCCTAGATCAACAGTTGCAAAATCACCAGCTGGGGTTGATTAAACAAACGCAGCGGCATCACACTGTTTCCTAAACCTCTGCTCACCAACAAAGAGGTGTCGCCCACTTGATATAGGCCATCGGTGTACCGGGGAAAAAATCCCTGCCCCGGTGCAATCAGCCCTCCCAATCCGGGCAAACGCCATTGCCCGCCATGGGCGTGCCCAGAAAGCACCAAATCAACGCCGGTTGTGGCATATTGGTCAATTCGCTCCGGGCGATGTGCCAAAAGGATATTAAACTGATCCGGTTGAAGATTTTGCGCAATTGCCGCCACGGCATCACCGCCAAAAGCCGGATCGGCAATGCCCAACAGTTGAAAGCTGCCACCGTTGTGGTTAACGGTCACCCCGGTATCGTCCAGCATCACCGCACCCAAATCCACCAGCCTTTGTTGCAGAACAGTCCAATCCGCCCCCGCGTTATGTTCATGATTGCCGGAAACAATATAAACCGGCGCCAATTCCAATGCCGCTTGCACAAAACTAAGAGCCACTTCCAAATTCGTATGACGGCAATCAATCAAATCCCCGGTAATCACAATGAGATCAGGGGTTTCTGCTGCAAGCAGCTGCTCCAGGCGGCCATGAAAATCCTTATTATGCAAATCAGCAATCTGGGCTATGGTAAAGCCGTTTAATTGAGCGCTGATTTTGTCACTGTGATACTGATATTCGCTTACAATCAGACGATTGTTTTGCCAATAACAAAATAGGGCTAACACCAGCAACGCGCCAAGAATTGCCAACAGCATGCCGCAAAAGCGGTAGCGGGAGGGTCTTTGTCCCGGTAGCAGCTGATTTTGCTTTCTTTTTGAGGCTATGCTTGCCTTTCGTTGTCTAAATCCAGTCAATACAGTCATAGACATACCTCCCGGGATACTATCGAATAATCCGTCTTGCGATAAAAAGCAAAGACCGCTTTGCCTTTACATCAGACGAAAAGCAATTATTTTTAGTATATCATATTCGAATCGTAAAAAGGAAAAATATGACAAAATTTAACACACAAGTAACTTCTCCGCAAAACCACCGCCAACCCTGCCCTTTGGCTTCCGCTAGCGAAGCTGATTTTGAAATGCTACATCAACGGCAAAATGGCTGCCCAAACAGGCATCACAGAAAACACCGTCAAAAGCTACCGCAGGACACTATATCCCAAGCTTCTGATTCATTCCGAGAACGATATAAGCTGGCAAAAAACTGGCTACCCATGATGGGATAAGAGCCTCCAGCAAAACATGCTAACAGAAAAGCTACAAAACATCTTCATAAAAAATACGAGTATCCATATGGATACTCGTAATTTTTAGTAAATATCTTATACTGCCACTTTCCTTTGTGGCTTGTCCGCTAATTACAAATCTGTGCTCTTAGTTGAAGTCGATTTGCTTTTCGGCGTCGCCAAAGATGATATCCATCTTCTCTAACAACTCATCCGTCTCAGCACGGGTGATGCCAAAATACGGAGCCAAGATGATCGCTTCGCCTTCGATGCCGCGGCTCATCTTGCCGGAAGCAGCTTCCAGGATAACGCCGTTAGCATAGCCAGCGCCCATAACTTTCTTCAGAGCCATCTGCTCGTTGGGCAAGCAAGTGCGGGTAGCATGATCTTTGACCAGTTCTACACCAATCAACAGGCCGCGTCCGCGCACATCACCGATGAGCGGATGCCGATCACGCATTTTAACCAACTGCTCTTGCATATAATCGCCTTGGATATTGATGTTTTCCATCATATTTTCCCGCTGCATAATCCGTGTATTCTCAATAGTAACAGCGCAGGCGATAGGATTGCCAGCCCAAGTGTAACCAGCATAATAATGGCCAACCTTCTTAAACGCTTCCGCAACCCGTTCATTGGTAGCAGCAGCGCCAACCGGGAAATAACCGCCGGACATACATTTTGCCATAGAGCAGATGTCGGGTTTAACACCAAACCAATCAATGGACAACGGTTTGCCCGAACGGCCGTAACCAGCCAAAACCTCATCAGCGATCAGCAGCAGATCATATTTATCGCAGATTTCTCTAATGCGTTTGAAATAACCTTCCGGAGGGGTCATGGCCGCAGTGGTGGTACCACCGATGGGCTCCATGAGGAAAGCGGCGTAGTTGTTGGCTCCTTTGTTGATCAAAGCATCCTCTAACTCATTGGCACATTCGAAGTTGCAGTTTTCCTTGCATTTGCCAAAGGGGCAGTGATAGCAGGTAGGAGCATTAATATGACCTTCGTCGAAAGCATAAGAAGAAAGGTCATTTTTACGAGCCAAGTTGCCGCCAAAGCAAGCGGTGGCATAGGTATTGCCGTGATAACTCAACCAACGGGACATAATTTTATTTTTAGTAGGATAGCCCATATGTACCCAATACGCTTTCGCAATACGGGCTGCCATTTCTACTGCTTCCGAACCACCGGAAGTGAGGAAAAAGCGATCCATGCCAGTAAACTCTGCCAATACATCGGAGCATTCGTCCAGAATGGGCGGAACAGAGGTAAAGCGGGTCAGATAGCTCAGCTCAATAGCCTGCTTCTTCAAAACCTCAGCCATATCCTCACGACCATACCCCAAAGAAGCGTTTACCGCACCAGAGCAAGAATCAATGTACTTCTTACCATTGACATCCCACTGGTACATGCCTTTGCCTTTGACCAGAGCAATATTCAAATTGTTCCAATCGGACAGGAAAATGTGTTTGTGGACCTCATACGCTTTAGGCATTACAAAAATCCTCCTTCAATAATATATGATATAGGCAATCAAAACTGCACTATTGGGAAACAATTTGGTTTAGGCAGTATGCTCCTTGGCCGATGCCAGTTTATGACGTAACTTGCGGCCACTTGCCACCGCCCAGGCGCAGAACAGGAACATCACCGCTGCAACGGCAATAAAGATTAGCCAGACCGGACCATAGTTGCCGCTGAGATCGAAAATAGCTCCGGAGAAAACCGGCCCTGCCATGCAGCCTACCAGGAACAAGGCGTATAGAATACCAAACAGCGAGGAATAATCCTTTGTGCCGAACACCGCAGAAGTCAGCAAGGGCGGTCCGGTGGTGCCGATACAAATGCTAAAGCCAACGAATAGCGCCATCAAATAGACCAACCACTGGATTTGAGTTGCGCAATATAGGCAAATCATACCCAAGATGAACGCGCCTGCAGCAACCAGCATTCCTTTGACCGGCCCTAATTTATCAAAGATAACACCACTGACAAAGGTACCGACAATGGCTACCGCACTAAGTATTGCCATGGTAACGCCTGCGTTCATGCCGATTTCGTAAAGGAAATTAGGTACGTGTACCATCACGCCAGCAGCGATTAGCCCCAAGCACAGAAGACCTGCGGAAAGAATATAGAACACGGGAGAGCGCAAGGCCTCGCCTTTACTGACTCCATCGTCATCAGCCTGAACCGCATCTTTCTTTTCTTCCGCAGCCTTTTCATGCTTTTTGCCGGAACCTTCCGGATAAACAAAAGCAGTTTGGCCAATATCCTCGGGTTTTTTGTAAAACAAGAAAAGACATACAGGCAATGCAATAATTAATATGATCACACCGGAAATCACAGTGGCACTCTGCCAGCTAAGATTGAGAATCCATTTTTCCACCAGAATGGAGAAAATCACACCACCAACGCCCATACCAGCAAAGACCACACCGGTCATCGTCCCCCGCTTATCTACATACCAATTAGATAACATCGTGGTCAGCGGAATGTTGCTGGCTAAGCCCATACCGAAATCGGCGAAACAAAGCAAAATGTAGAACTGCCACAGTTGGGTGGCAATGGAAAGACCGGCAAAGCAAGCAGCAGTAAGAATAATACCCAAGGTCATCATCAGACGTAAGGGCAGCTTGTTAATCAAAATACCAGCAACAATAGCTCCTGCAGCAGCACCTATCGCTGCAAAAGAGTAGCATATGGAAAAGCTGGCAATTGAAAAACCAAACTGTTCGCACACCGGGGTCATGTAAAATGATGTCGTATTATTGATGATAGCCATAGTAAAGACAGTAATCATCAAGGAACCTAAAATAATCCACTTTCCGTAAAACCCTCGTTTCTCACCCATCAGCGACTACCTCCAGCATTTTTTATTCATACTTTTCGATCACAAGCAGCATAATTTTCGCGTCTTTTGCAATAGTTTTTCCATAATTTGCAAATATGTAGTGCGAATTCAAACCACACGAAAATGCTCCGGATACTGCTTGTTTGCAGGTTAACCTACATTTCGATTTTAGCATAACTCCCCGGTAAAGCAAGTTGTTTC
>CAYOVS010000077.1:0-7894 GCA_964407445.1 uncultured Peptococcaceae bacterium | reverse complement strand
GTCCCTGCATGATTCCCAGGATTCCTCTGCGATAATCCCCACTTCAATAATAAATTCAGGCGCACTATATATTTGGGTAGGGATACCCAGCAAATCGGCAGAAGCCTGAGAGACGGATACCATATTGCTTTTCAGATGATAACGAAAAATTTGTTTGCCGCCCTGCGCCGCTACCAGACGGTGCTCTTCCTCACTGAGCCGCAGCCGTTTGTTCTGGGCAGACATATAATAGGTAAACAAAAGCAGGCTGCAAATGGCAAAAATCACACTGATCAGCACAATGTTGGCTGCGGCACTGGTGGATTGACGGATCTCGGCTTGGATCACCTCGCCTGGCACCACATTGAAAATCAGCCAATCCTGATAGCCTACCGGCATATACACCGCATAACGGTCGTGCCCATTCACCTGATAAGAAACAGTTCCGATCTCTCCGGCTGTGCTCCGTTTCTGAAAATCTGCAAAATTCTCCCCATTATTTAGCTTGGCTTGGCGCAGAATGGAAAAAACATTGACCATTGTCTCTTGCTTCTCATGGGCGTCTTTAAGTAAAAAATCCGGATTGTCGCTGCCAACAATTACATTGCCTTCCTGATCGCAGATAAAGGAATAGGCTTCTCCGCCATATGCAGAACCTGCCAGCAATTGCCGTAAATCGCTTTCTTTCAGGCTACCGTACACCGCACCTTCGGCCTTACCATCTACCATCACCGGCGTACAAAGGATAAACAACGGTTCGTCTACCAATTTTCCTTTAGAAATGTACTGCACCAATTCCTCACCGGCCATTGCCGACAGAAAATATTGCCGATCCGCTACGCTGACCACTTGGCTATCGTTAGAATGTGCCCAACCATCGGCAGTAACATAAAACACATGGAAAAATGCAGCCGAGCTCTGAATTGCTGCCAAGCGTCTGACAATATCTGCAATATCCCGCTGATTTTGGGTAGCCAGACTCTTGGCAAAAGCCCGCAGGATATTATATTCTCCGGTAAGTCTGGCCTCCAGAAGCATGCTTTGCTCTACCGAAGAATCCATCAATATCTGCTCCGCTCGCTCTGTAGCGCTACTGGTTGCAGAATGGGTAAAGTACAGCATGCATAGCAAGGCTACTACCGTTAAAGACAACGGTATTGCTAACATAGCAAGCACATGATTCTGCTTTAGTTTATGAAACATCCTCTGTTTTTCCATGCTTTTGCCTCAGAATTTGTTCTCCGCCAGTTACTATTCGCCCCATCCAGTTATGCTTTTAAATATAATGTTTCAAATTCTCCTGTGGGAATAGGCTTGTTAATGATATAGCCCTGCACATAACCGCAGCCCAATTCGCCGATTTTTTGCCGCTGCGCCTTAGTCTCCACACCCTCGGCGATGACCTCCACGTCATATTCCGCGCAAAGCGCGCTGACGCTTTTCACAATGGAACAAGCCATTTTATTGGAAAGAACCCGATCTGCCAAGCTCTTATCCAGCTTGAGTGCGGAAAAATGAATGGCAGACAAAATGGAAAGATTGGAATACTTGGCGCCGAAATCATCCAAAGACAAGCGAAAACCGGCATTACGAATGTTTTTGGCAATATTGGCAATGGTTTCCTGCGCAAAATCACCCATGCTCTCGGTAATTTCAATCTCAATCAGCCGCCGTGGAACAGCATAACGGTTTGTCACTGCTTCGATAGATTGTACCACACCAGGCTCCAGCAAGGTGGCCCGGGAAAAATTAAGGGAAATCGGAAACAGCGAATAGCCTTTTTGCTGCCACTGCTCCAAAACCCGGCACACACTTTCCAAGACAAAGAAATCCACATAGCGAATCAGCCCCAATTCCTCTAAAAGTGGTACAAAAGCACCGGGGTAGATGACGCCCTGCTTGGGATGAACAATCCGAATCAAAGCCTCAGCACCGCAGATTCGATCATCCATCACTGTTGCTTTTGGCTGTAAATAGATTTTAGTATGGGCATTCTTGATACTATCCTGCAAATCCTGCAAGATAACGCTGCGATGCGCATCATGTTTTGCATTTAAACGAGCCGTTGCTTCCCGTTTTGCCCCACTCATCAGCTCCGCAGACTCCAGCACCAGCTTATCAATGCTGCTCACCACATCCGTCCAGGTAGCGCCTACTGCAACGTCAAAATGCACGATCACATCAAACTCTTCTCTTACAGCATTCACTTGCGCGGTAAAGGTATCATGGGTGATATCCCTGCACAATACCAAAAAGGTTCCGCCAGCATAACGGTATACCACATCAGCGCCAAAATGCTTTTGCAAAATCTGGGCAGTGTGCAGCAGGGCGCTATCGCCGTATTGATTGCCATAAACACTGTTGAGTTTTTGTAGATTAAAGATATCCACCATGGCTACCCCCACAGAGGACAGGGTTTCCGGATTGACCGTCATCAAAAACTCGGCATAGCTGTTTCGAGATAAAACACCGGTCAGCAAATCATGGCGGCTCATATAATTTTGCCGTTCAATTGCTTTTCTTCTGGTAGTTTCACTGGCCAAAAAAGAGGACAACGATTGCAGCAGCACCAGCTTGCCTTTATTGCGTTTGGGATTGGCCACCGTGATAAAGCCGGTAACCGTGCCCGAATACACCATCGGTACCGCGTATATGGCATGCACGCCCAGCTTTAACAACAGTTGATACCCTTCGCTCTGGGAAGACAGTGCGCTGATATCATGCAGCATAAAAGACTCCTGCATTTGGTAGCCCCGGGTAAAGCTTTTGGTATGCTCCAGCAATAGCTCCGGCATGTCCACCACACCAAGGCCTTCCCCTTGCCACTCATAGGATTTCTCCAGACTTTTTCCGTCCTTCACCGCAAGCACATGGCACCAATCCGCCCCATAAAAGTCGCCGATCATCCCAAGAATTTTGCTAATCGCACCGGCGGTATCCTCTGCGGTTAAAAGGGTTCTGGTGCAATACAAATAGGTTTCCACAACAAAACGCTCATCTTGGCTTAGCTTATCCAAAAAAGCCCAATCGGTAGTATTACGGCTAAACTCAATTAAATTGCCTTTTTCCACTGCCTCTTGCCGATTAGATAGAATAACCGCGTTCAACGGCGTAGTTTGATGCAAGGCAGATAAGGCGCCTGCCAAAAGCTTATCAAAATCGGTGTTCACCGCATCATCCTGTGCTGCACCAGCAGAAAAAGATATATATTGTTCGCCAAGAGAGACAAACAATGCCGGTTTGCGCAAAACACTCAACAAATTATCAATATCTGCCGCCACCATCTGGGAAGAAGACAACGTGGCGGAGAAAAAAGCCACCGTATCATCGGAAATCCGGCTGATCAAATAGCGGGAACCTAATACCATACGCAGCTTGCGAGAAATAGAGAAAAGCATTTCCTCCATGACCTTTTGACTGTATTGAGACTTTATTTGCTCGTAATAATTAAACCGCAAAGCTACCATGGCGCAAAAGCCGCCCCGCCGCTGCTGCGATGCAAGAATTTCCGTTACCAAAACCCGCATGGTTTCCCTGTTATAAAGGAAAGTACCGCTATCCCGTTCCACCTTTTGCGGCAAAGATAATTCCAGCTTCTTCCTATCGTCAATCTGACGAATGTAGATAAAAGCATATAGATCCCCATTATAAGGACTGGCCAGCAAATGGGTAATATGGGATTTCCAGGTAATTTTTCCCACGGAATCGCTGTAACGAAACTCGTGATATAAATGATTTCGTCCTTTCTGATACGCCCGACGCAAACCATCCCGGGATAATTCGTTGGCCAGCACCGAACGCTCATCCGCATTGGGAATATCCTCCAAAATATGGGAAAGCACCGACTCATAAGAGGGCTGTTCTTCTGCATAATTTACCAGTTTTCCATCTGCATAACAGCCTTGCAGCAAATCCTTGGTAAGATTGACGCTAAAAGCACGGTAGATTTCTTTTCCTTCCATAGCCATCAAATGCTGCTCCTGGTCAAACAGCAGCCGGCTGTCGTTGACATTTTCGATATCCTCGCTCAAGCCCACCGCCTTATACGGGGTTCCATCCTGATCGTACAGCATCCGATAGGAAAGCTTGGAGAGCTGATACGCGCCATCATTTTTCAGCACCATCACCGCACAACTGCCGGAAGGAACGCCGGCAAAGATATCCGCGTACAAAGACCGGTAGGCATCCACAGAATCCGGATGAATGGTACCATAGGCAATCACGCTTTCCGGCATATTTTCAACCCAGCCTCGGGGAACATAATTGTGCAGCACCGAGGTTTCCGAGCAAAACAAAGCACGGCGGACAATATCCACCTCAAAAGTCTGGGCCGAACTCAGATCGCGGATCACCCGCATTTCTTCATCCTCCAGCTTTAACGCTTCTTCCTTAGCCTTCAAGTCGGTAATGTCGGTAACCACTGCAATCAGCACCGGATATTTTTCACTCTCATAAGGAATACGCACCGCGCGCAAATGACGCCAACCGATCCCACCATCCCGGAAAATATTGCGATAAACAATATCCACAAGCTGACCGGTATTGGCGCCTTGCCGCAGTGTCTCCGCAAAATAAGCTTTATCCTGCTCATACACCAACTGGGTAATATCGTTATTGTAATCGGCATACTCGTCCACACTGGTTTTGGCCATCGCATAATAGCTGGGGCTGATATACAGCGGGCGGATGGTTTCCTCAATTTCAAAAAGCAAGACGCCGCCGGCCATATAATTGAGCAAAGCATCCAACTGGATATCCGCATTGGCTCGCCCCACGTCAACTTTATGAATCGTACCGATCGCCCGCATGAGCTTACCGGTATGATCCCGGATGCAAAGAGCGGAAATCCGCGCCCATTGGTAACTGCCATCCGTTTTCTTCAGGCGCAGCACCACCTCTTCTCTTTCCGAGCCAGCAGAAAGCCGGGCAAAAAATGCCTCCAACAATCCCAAATCTTCGGCATAAACAGCGCTTTTATCTCCTTTATTTAATAACAGAGCCTGCGGATCCTGCTGGCCCATTACATACTCGCCAAAGCCTTCATCCGCATACCAGGCGCCACTTTCCAGATTCCACTCAAACACGACTACACCGGAGTGCTTGAACAACAGGCGATAGCGCTCCTCCTCGCATTGATCCTGCAACAGCGCGGTATTTCGATGGATAATTTGACGGGTTTCCGCAGTTTCGGCAGAAGGACACGGCAAAGCTTGCGGCTGATCGATGGGCGTGGCCGCCGGCGTCCAGGCATGATCGTACAGCTCCGGCCCGTAAAACACACAACGATCCCGTCCCTGCAGCTTGGCCTCGTAAAGCGCCTTATCCGCAAAATGATACAAGCTGTCAAAATCCTTTCCGTCCAGAGGGAACATGCCCACCCCCATGCTGATCGAGATCGGCGCTAGCGCGGACAATTGGTTTCGGGTGAGCTGCAAGAGCAACTCCGCCCGTTTTTCCACAACAGCATAGCCGGGGATATTCCGCATGAGAATCATAAATTCATCTCCGCCCATTCTGCCGATCAAATCCCCGCTGCGCAGCATTTGGCGGCACAATTTTACCAAAGAAGTCAACACGGTATCGCCAAAAGCATGACCGTAGGTGTCGTTGATCCTTTTAAAATTGTCAATATCCAACATAATGATAGCGTGTTGTTCTTCATCCGCCTGCTGCAAAATGGCAGATACGTTTTCCAAAAAAGCGCCACGGTTATAAGCGCCGGTGAGAGGATCTGTTTCCGATTTATTTTTCAGCTCCAGTTCCTGCAATTTCTGCTCATGAATATCCTTGAAAATCATAAACAGCTTCACATCGGCAGAGTAAGGATCAGACAACATCTGCACGGAAAGCTCCACCCAGCGGGTTTCTTTCAGCGTAGGCGTCATCAGCAATTGCTGCCGCATTTCCCGCTTTTGCCCAGCAAATGCTGCCAAAAGACTGTTTCTGTCCAGAAAAGCCAGATATTGCCTGCGATAATCCGCCGGCACATAATGCTCTGCCGTATATGCCACAAGACCGGTAAAAGTGGTGATTCCCTGATTGGAAATATGGGTGATCCGCCCGCCTTCTTCCCTGTCGCAAAGATCCCGGGTCAAATTGCATTCGTAATACATATTTAAGGAAGGAGATGCGTCAGCCAACTGCTGCTGCCATTTTTGATAAGCAATTTCTTTTTCCCGCAGCTCCGTTACGTCGTTTACCGAGATAATCGCCCGCAAAGGCGCACCGCTATCGCTAAAGAGTGTGGTAAAATCGCCCTTGCTCCAGCAGAATTGGCCATCCCCCCGTTTACGGCGAATCACAGCACTGCCACTGGGTGCGCCGTTCTGGATCGCCCGATAAAAGTTGAGATAATCCTCCCGGCTTTCCTCGGCGATCAAACCGGCTTCCAGCACGCTTTCCGGTACATTTTGCAGCAGCCCTTCCAGGCCATAGTATTGTGCGGCGTCTTGGGCGGCGGTTTCTGTTTTGGCAGCCACATCGTACTGAAAAAGCATATTATTGCTTTGCTTGAGGGCGATCCGATACTGTTCTTCGCTGATTCGCAGCTGTTCTTCCATCTTTTTGCGAAAAGTAACATCGATAATCGCTGCATTGATCTGGTCTAACTGGGGATCATAGCTGCAACGGGCCAGAATATGGAGAAGCTCTCCCGATTTATGTCTTTCCTTCAACTCCAGCTCATACAGATATTGTTTTTGGGCAATATGCCGTTGGGTTTCCTGCCACATTTTCTGCTGTTCTCCCGGCTGCAAAACAAAGCTTACCGCAGTAAAACCGGCTTGTCGCGCTTCTTCGGCCGTATAGCCAAAGATTCCATAATAGAACTCGTTGGCATACAGGATAGTCTGCTGCGCATCCGCCGCACTTTTGCAGATACCGCAGGGGAAAGAAGAAGCGATGCCGGCTACCGTATCATTGCGCACCTGCAGCTCCTCTTGCAAATGCACCAGCTCGGTAATATCCACGCAAAGACAGATCAGCATGGTTTCCCCATCGTCGGTCACATACTTTTTAGCGGTATCGCTCACCCAAATCAGCTGACCGCTTTTGGTTTGCAAACGATATTTGACAGTGTAGGATTCTCCCTGCTCCAGAATTTTTGTGGAGGCTGCTTCTACTGCAGGAAAATCTTGGGGAAAAATACAGGCGGCATATTTACCGCCGGTAACCTGAAAAAACTCCTCCCTGGAGTAGCCCAGCAGGTGGAGCATAAATTCATTGATGAAACGAACCGGATAGTTCTCTTCTGCCAGAGTGCAGACGATGCCCCCGGAAACGCTGGTATTAAAAATACTGTCTTTATATTCTTCCAGCTTTTGTTCGGCAAAGCGAACCGGATAGAATTCTTTATCCTCCTGCACATCGGCAGCCAAGGACATATGTAAAGAGCAAATCAAAAAGTTCTTACCTTGTCGTATGCAGGTCGTCGTAATACGGCAATCCAGCCGAATACTGTTTTCTTTGTCCTCTACCACCACACGACCAAAAACGGTACCAAAATCCGGTGTAAGCATTTGCTCTGTCAGCTCGGGGATTTCTACAGTATAGCCTCCCGGCATACTGTCAATTTCTTCGGACAGCAGCTTTCTGGCATCCTCTTTATTCCGCACCACCTCAAAAGCACCGGTACCAAACCAATTGATCTGCTCCGTTAAACAAGCAAGCGCACCCTCTAAATCCCGTTGCTCCAAGTGAATACGGAAAAAAGCTTCTGTAACCGACAATGGAGTATTTCTCTGCATAAAGACGCTCCTTTTAGCGACTATCCTGCTTTTTGCAAACAGAATCATGCCAATATTCTTAATTTTACCCCTGACATCATCACAATTCTAACATAGAAATGCCAAGGTATTGTGTTAGAGAAAAATATTTTCCATACGTACAACCTCCAACAAACAAATGGCCGCCAAGA